>CAYSIO010000226.1:0-2714 GCA_964431115.1 uncultured Vampirovibrio sp. | reverse complement strand
TTTTATATATTCCTCATTCTAAAATTTAATAACATATTTTGCAAAAATTGTTACAAAAGTTAATAAAAAGCTCTCAAACTCTTTTGTAGCAAGCATTTTTAAAAAGGATAAATGTAACAAAGACTTAACAATTCTACAGATTTAATTTATAGCCGCCGCCGTAGATTGTTTCAATATATTTTTTATCACCAGAAATTTTATCAATCTTACTTCTCAAATGTCTAATGTGAACTCGTATGGTTTCAACGCTATCGTCAGGTTCATATCCCCAAACTTCTTTCAAAAGTTTCTGAGCTGATACCATATTTCCATGATTTTGGAATAAGAGATTAAAAATATCAAATTCTATCGGTGTAAGTTTTTGGATTTTATCATTGATTTGTACTGAATATGTTTCAGGAAGCAATGTAATTTCTTTATATGTTAACAAATCTCTGACAGCTGAAGTTTTAGGAATTTGGCGTGTTCTTTTTAATAATGCTCGAACTCTTACAATAAGTTCTTCTGTTTCAAAAGGCTTTGTTAAATAATCATCCACTCCTATATTAAACCCGTTTACTTTGTCATTCAATTGAGACAAAGCAGTCAGCATAAGAATTGGAGTCTCAGAAATTTCATCACATTGTCTAACTCTTTGAGCGACAGTAAATCCGTCGACTTCCGGCATCATAACATCTAAAACAATTAGTGCAGGAGCTTCTTGTTTAGCTAAAGCAAACCCTTCTGTTCCGTTATAAGCTTGAACAACACTGTAGCCTTGAATCTCAAGGTTGATTTTTATAAGCTCATTTATGGCAAAATCGTCATCAATTACAAGAATTTTAGTCATTAGCCAAAACCCCGTCTAATTCTTCTTCAGATTTGTCTTCAATCAACAAAGTCTCTTCTTCATCAATAACATCGCTTATTAAGGATGTCGGAATTTCTTTTAACGAATTAATACCGTAATCCTTAAGAGCATTTACTTGTGAGAACAAGCTAGGTTTGTTTTTGCTATTGCGTTTGAATCTGTTAATTGTGGTTGTGAATTTAGAAGATACATCGTTCATTTTTCTCTGTAAATCAACTAAATCATCGCAGAATTGTACAAATGTATCGTATAAATTTGTACCTGCCGTTACAATCTGTTGAACAGATTCGGCTTGTTTTTGTTGTGCTAAAAGCTGATTAACAAGTCTGATTGTTGTTAAAAGCGATGCCGTTCCGACAATAATTATATTTGATTTATAGGCTTGCATAATTAAATCTGTATCTTCATAAAGCATATTAACAGAAGATTCTACCGGCATGTACATTAATACAAAATCAGGTTGGAATAAATCTCCAGCACCTTGATAGTTTTTGTTTGACAAATCTGATATACGTTTTTTAACTTCAGATTTAAACTCGTTTAGTTTTGAATTATCTTCAATGTATTCTAAATAACTTGTCAAAGTTACCTTAGAATCAATAATCAAATGTCTGTTATCAGGCAGATAAACAACGACATCCGGACGGATTGTGTGAACTTCTTCATCTTTAAGGTTTGTGGCTGTTGTTACAAACTGTTTTGAATAATGAATGCCTTCGTGCATGCCACAAGAATTCAAAATAGTATCTAATAAATTTTCACCATAAGAACCTTTTGCGTTTTGGTTTTTGGTCAAAGCTTCAACTAAATTCTTAGCTTCTTGTTCAATAATTTTGTTGTTTTTTTCAAGATTTGTTATTTGCTCGACAATTTTTGTAGTATTTTCAACACCTTTAAGGTTGAAAAATTCTACTTTTTCTTTGAATTCACCTAGTTCTTTTGTTAAAGGTAATATCTTTTCCTCCAAAGTTTCACGATTTTGTTTACGCAAATCTTCTTGTTCGTTTTTAATAGTTTCATTTGCTAACTGTACAAAATCTCGCTTGATAATTTCTTGTAGACTTTCAGTTGACTCTAACTTAGCTTTCAAGCGGATAAGTTCCTCTTTTGTTACAGTGCTTTTATGAGAATGCAACATGTGAACTACAAGCCCTGAAATTAAAGCTCCTATACCAAACGAAATTATTGCATAAGTTAAACCCATTTCCACCTCATTAATCACGATTAGCAAATTTTGCTAATAATCTAAGAATTTCAACATATAACCAAACAAGAGTTACCATTAAACCAAATGCGCCATACCATTCGTATTTTTTAGGGTACATTCTTTGTGCACCTTGTTCAATAAAATCAAAGTCTATAATTAAATTTAAAGCGGCAATTGCAACTACTATAATACTAAAGCCAATACCTGCATTGGTTGCTGTATTTATAATAGGTACTGCATAGTTGAAAAAGCTTCCAATGAAATTAACGATATATATTACAGCTATAGATGCCGTTGATATAAATATAACACTTCTGAATTTATCAGTGCATTTAATTAATCCTGTTCTGTATAATAAAAGCATGGAAAATAATGCTGCAAATGTTCCGGCTACTGCTTGAGCAACAATTCCAGGATAAGAAGCTTCAAAGTTTGCAGAAAGACCGCCTAATAAAAGACCTTCACAAATAGCATAAACCGGCACTAATGCAGTTACTCTTGCAAAACAGATTATTAATGCAGTGATAAATCCGACAATACCACCTATTGACATTAACATCATCGCAAAATCAGTATGTCCTACGGCGAATTTTTGCCATACAAAACCTGCGGCCATTACAAGAATTAAGCCCATAAAAGCGGTTATTTGAATAGTGC
>CAYSIO010000225.1:0-2762 GCA_964431115.1 uncultured Vampirovibrio sp. | reverse complement strand
TTTCTTTAACATAAATTGATGATAACTTTTAATTTTTATTAAGTCAAATAAAATTAGCCTAGAAGAAAATTTAAAATAGGGTAATATTCGCCTTGACTTTTCTATAAGAATAATTAAATATTCAGTATGAGCAAAGATTACTATAAAATTCTCGGTGTAGCGGAGTTTGACACAGCCGAAAATATTAAAAGCGCATATAGAAAACTTGCACGTAAATGGCATCCTGATATCGCAGGTGAGTCAAAAGAAGCTGTTTTGCGTTTTAAAGAAATCAACGAAGCGTACGAAATCCTTTCAAATAAAACTAAAAAAGCCGAATATGACAGAGCCAGACAGTTCTACAATTATGCAAATAAATCCTCTGAAAAAAATTCTGAGACTACAAAATCAAATACAACAAATCCACAAGCCGAAAAAAAAGGTTTTCACTTTAATTGGGAAGAATTTATCGGTAAAAAACAAAGAGAACATTCATATAAACAAGATAAAAGATTTTCTCAAAAAGACGGAAAAGATATAAATACAGACCTTGATATAAGTGTTTTTGAAGCGATGAGCGGAACTACTAAAGTTATTAACATGCTTCAGACTCAAATCTGCCCAAAATGTAACGGCAGAAAATTTGTGAATGGCTCTATTTGTCCAAAATGTAACGGTAAAGGCGAAGATACACATTATAAAAAATTTACAATAAAAATTCCTGCTAATATTAAAAACGGTTCTAAAATAAGACTGTCAGGAGAAGGTGAAAGAGGGGAAAATGGCGGTAAAAACGGCGACTTATACATTATTATTCATATTCAAGAGCCAAAAACATACAAGACAGAAGGTTTGAATATCCTAAAAACAATACCGATTACTCCATACGAAGCTGTCTTAGGCTCAGAGCTTAAAATTAATACTATAAACGGAAATCTAATTGTTAAAATAGCTCCAAATACCCAAAACGGACAAAAAATTCGTTTAGCAGGTTGCGGAATAGTGCAAAATGAAAAAGTTGGTGATATGATTATTACTGTAGAAATTCGTATTCCTAAAAATTTATCACAAGAAGAAATTGACTTGTATAAAAAACTGGGTGAAATTTCAAACAGCAATATAAGAGAAGGGTTATAATCCCTCTTTAATTTATCATAGAGGCAACATGACAAATAAAGCTAAAATTAAAGAAGTCTTTGTATCAGTTCAAGGTGAAGGTCCTTTTGTCGGATATAAACAATTATTTATCCGATTCTGCGGTTGTAATCTTAGCTGTAATTATTGCGATACAGATTTTAGAACGGTTGATAGCACTGAATACAGCGTCGAAGATTTAATAAACATCATTAAAAGACACCCTGAATGCCATTCAGTCTCTTTAACCGGAGGAGAGCCTTTGCTTAATACAGGCTTTCTTAAAGAATTTCTACCACAATGTCCTTTGCCTGTTTATTTGGAGACTAATTCAACTCTTGCAGGTGAATTAGGTGAAGTAATAGACTATATCGATTATGTCTCAGCTGACATTAAGATATCAAGTAGCACCGGTAACAGCGACTTATTCAGCGTACATGACAGATTTCTGTCCATCGCTTCTCCAAAAGAACTTTTTGCAAAAATAGTATTTGATAAAAATATTACTGATGAGGAAATCGTTCAATGCTGTAAATTAGGAGCAAAATATAATATTGAGCTTATACTACAGCCTAAAATGGACTCAGACAACAAACAGACAGTAGATACTTTGTTTACTGAAAAAATTTTAGATAAATTTTTAAAAAAATATAAAAAAGTTCGTTTGATTCCGCAAGTACACAAATTCCTGAATATAAGATAAAAAAACAGAGACATTCGCCTCTGTTTTTTTTCGTTGTAAAAAATTTATAATTAGTTTTTATTATTAATTACTCTTTATTTTTACATAAAGCGTTAATTCCTAAACCTGCTAATAGACCTGCTGCAGCAAAAATACCCGCATTAATCCATTTATTAGCAAATTTAATATGTTTTAATTGTTGCGCCACATCATCACCTTTATCTGCAAATAGATTTTTACGCTTAGTTATTGCTCTCATAAAGTCATCTTCAAAAGATATACCATCTTTAAGTTTAACTTTATCTTTTAAAGCTGTTTTAGCTTCTTTAACTGCATCATCTAAGTTTTTGATAACATCATCTGTTGCATCTTTAGCTACGTTTTTCTTTGCATCAAGAGCTTTTAGATATTTTGATAATTCATCTGAATAATCATCAGCACCTTCTTGTACCATTTCAATAATAGCTTTGTCTGCTTCTTGAACTTTGTTCACATTAGCTTGCAAAGCTTTCCAAGCTTCTTTTTCTGCGCCTTCTGCTTTATCAATTCTTTTTGTAACAAAATCGACTTTGTCTTGGGCATTTACCTTCGCAACTGCTTCTTCCCAAGATTTAACTTCCGGCTTATAGCCAAAATTTGCTTTGTCAGCTGCAAAATAGCCACCCACTGCACCACCGGCTGTTAATAATGTAGGTACCGCTAACCCACCACGTTGTTGTTGATTTGAAACTTCTGTCATAACTAATTACTCCTATATTTACAACTTACTATTTATAAATTTGCCTAATGTAAAATTAACAAAAATGATAATTTACCTTTCTACAAATATATAAACGTTTTGTTAATTTAAAAATTGCTTATTTAAAAAAAATCTGTAACAAAAGTTTACAATAGGAGTTTGCGGAAAAACTGTCGTTTTTCTCGCAAACTCTGGGGAACGGTTTCGGGGGGTAAATACTTTAAGCTT
>CAYSIO010000224.1:0-2767 GCA_964431115.1 uncultured Vampirovibrio sp. | reverse complement strand
CTCTCCAACGGGGAGGGCGTAGCCATGTGAGTACAACGCTCTACGGATGCGGGAGGGGGTTCATCCCGTAGGGAAAAATTTGAGGCGAAGCCAAGCTTAAAGCTCACATTCACTTGAAACAACCGACCCCTCACCCCCAACCCTCTCCCTAAGGAGAGGGGGCTTAGTATGATAAAGCCGAATTTAACAATTTTCCATTTTCAATTTTCAATTTCCCATTAAAAAACGTCCAGACATGAACTTTTAGACACATTAGACCGGTGCAACAAAATTGTAATTATGTTGCACGCATAAAACCAAGAGGCGGATTGGTAGATGTAATATAATTCCGTAGTTTTGACCAAGTAGCCGACAGGCGGTTTACGTGCGTAGCACTTGTAATTATGTTGCACGCATAAGGCAAAAAAGTTAAGTTTTGTAACAATATTTTTAAAAAGTCTAAAGTTTTAGGATAAATATGCCGATATATATATCAAAAAGATAAATAATCGGAGGGATTATGACATTAAATATCAACTCAGAAGCTTATTGCAGAATGGCTTACTTAAATTATCACTGTTATGGAAACACTATGGGATTAACAGCGGAGGATATGGGTAAAATTACACAAGCTTGGCCGGATAGAATCTCATCTTGGCAAGCAACTGTAGCAGATGATGAAAATGAATACGATTTTGATGATAGCGATTACGCAAACTATAAAGCAGAAGGTAAAGAAGCTGCCCAAAAAGCTACCGGACACGACGGCAGTAAAGGCATAGGAAGAGGCATCGTCGATGCAACAGCCAGTGCAGCAGGGGCTGTGATTAGCACGGTCGGAACTAAAGTATTAGGTAAAGCTGCTGAACAAGCTTTAAATAAAATTGGTACTAAATTAATGGGTAAAGCTGCTGAAAAAGCTTTAGAAAAGACAGGTGCAGAAGCTGTAAAAGGTGCAGGTAAAAAAGCATTAGAAAATTGCGGCTCTTGGTCTGTTGCAGCACCATTAGCACTTGCTAATGCAACTGCATACATGGCTAAAAAACCTAACAAAGATCAAGTTGAAGCTTGTAACGAATTACAAACCGAAATGCAATCAGCACAATCTACGTTAGCTGATACACAATGCGAAATGGAAAGCATGAGTGATGAAATAATTACTCTTTCCGACGAAGCTTTAACATATAACGAAGAAGCAAATGAAGAAATTGAAGAACAAAAAACCGAATATGACAGCTATTTTGCTACATATACAGCGTTAAAAGAAAAAGCTGCATCAGGAACCCCTCTTTCTGATTCTGAAAAAGAACTATACAAATCTGTTGTAGGTTATTTAACAGAAATGGGTGTTTTAATGGAAGAGACTGTTGAAGATACTTCAGATGAAATAGGTGATTTATATGACGAAATTGCCACATTCCAAGAAGGTTATGATGCAACGGCAGAAACAATGGGCGAAATTGAAGGTCTTACAGATTTTGCCGAAAGTTTTGATAAAGCAACAAAAACAATGTGCTATGTTGAAGCAATTTCACAAGGTATTAATGCTATTACAGGCACTAAAGCTGCAATTAAAGCCGGAGCAGCAGCTGCAGCTTCATTAGGCTTTAACGCTTGGGCTTGGGCTTGTGTCGCAATGGGTGCGAGTGCTGCCGCAATGTCCGGTATAGGCGCAAATCAACAGCTTAAATGGGCAGGTGAAGTCGGCGCTGAAATAGAGATGCGCGAAGCTACACAAGATTTGCATTCTGAAACAATGGATATCTATACTGAAAATATCGACGCTTATGATGGCTATATGCAAGGAATAGAAGAGCTTGAATTAGAAATTCCAGACGAAATAGAACCGCCGGAAGAAACAGAACTTCCTAATACAAGTACAGAACCTACAGGAGAAGATGCAGTTCCTGAAGTACTTAAGCCTAAGAAGGAAAAAGAAGGAGAAGAAGAAGCATAAGCGTAATTTGGCTGGATTGTTTCACTGCGTTCGCAATGACATAGTACTATTGTCAGCGTAACTACTAGCTTATCGTCACCCCGTACTTGATACGGGGGCGCAGAATCTAACGTATTTGTATCAAGCTTGCCGTCATTCTCAGCGCTTTGCGCTAAGAATCCAGCCCGTTTATCTTTGCAACAAGAGAATAAGCTGGGTCTCCAGACTGCGTCTGAAGACGACGATGCTCTTTTGGCAGTGTGATACCAAGCTCATGCGATTGCGCATCAAGTGCGCAATGACGTAATGTTTCTTGGTCACTTGGTCACTGAACTCTTGGTCACTGTTTAAGTCCCTACGGGTAAAACCCCCACCCAAGTCTCTAAGGCTCGCAAGCTCACCAAGAGACTTTACCCTCCCCCTACGGAGAGGGAGTTGGTTCTTGATCACTTGGTCGCTGCGCTCATGGTCACTAAAAAAAACTACACTAAAATCGCAGATCTTGGTTGATTAACTACACTACGCACATAGTTATAATACTCGTTTTTTAGCCCGTATTTTTCAATTTTGGCAAGAAGCTCATCTCTTGAAGCAAAGCCTTGATTATAAGCAATTTCCTCAAGACAAGCTATTTTCACGCCTTTATTAAGTTCCATAGTTTGAACAAACACACTTGCTTGCAACATTGAATCATGAGTTCCCGTATCAAGCCAAGCGAAGCCTCTACCCAGAATTTCGACATTTAATTTACCTTTTTCTAAGTATATTTTATTCAAATCAGTAATTTCTAACTCACCACGAGCAGAAGGCTTAAGTTGTTTTGCATACTCACACACTTTGTTATCGTAGAAA
>CAYSIO010000223.1:0-2772 GCA_964431115.1 uncultured Vampirovibrio sp. | reverse complement strand
CGCAAGCTCACCAAGAGACCTTACCCTCCCCCTACGGAGAGGGAAGTTGTTCTTGATCACTTGGTCACTGAGCCCTTGATCACTGTCTATATTCAATTTTGCTCTGCTTCTTCTTAATGTCGACATCATATCCGTAATGTTTCCATTATACTTCCTATATTTTTTTAATTCCACATTAAAAAATTTAATAACACTTTTTGAGGTAAATTGTTACAAAAATATACAAAAATAGCCATAAGCAAGTCATTACAAGCTTTTTTTGAAAATATAACATTAAGAAACATTACAAAATTTGATAGATTAACCGACGATAGCTTTATAAATTAACTCAGAAGCTTTAACTATAAAATCTTTGCCTTGATAAGAATTGTGGGGACGTTTTGCAAGGATTACAACAATATATTTCTTTCCGTTAGGTGCAAATACAATACCGGCATCACCAAGCATACTACCTATATCACCGGTTTTGTGGATAAATAGTGCGCCTTCACCTAAGCCTGCTTGGATAAGTCTATCGTTTTTAACATGGCTCATATAATCAATAATATATTCTCTGGAATTTATATTTAAAAATCCCGGATTGTCTAAATTATAAAGGATTTTCGCTATATCAGACGCTGTTGTTTTATTGGTGCCTCCTAAATCAGGAAGCCAAGTCCTTACATATGTTTTTGAAATACCCCATTCGCGCAAGCCGATATTAACATCGTCCATTCCACCTAACTTCGACATAATCATATTTGTAGAAGTGTTATCCGAATCTTGAATCATGATTTTAGCAAGATAATCCATTGTGTAGCTTCTACCTGCTTGAGAATACTGCAAATTACCCGAGCCGGAAGAACGATACGGTTCTGTCATTTTCATTTCGTCATAAATCGTGAATTGATTTGCTTCGATTGATTTAAACATACGAACTAAAACAGGTAGTTTAATAATACTTGCAGCAGGATATATTTCATTCGCATTAATATCAACATACATTCCTTGATCATATTCCCAAACATACAATGCAGGCTTGATGTTTTGATATTGTCCCATTAGTGAAACTAAATCGTTTTTCAAAGAAGTCATTTCGGAAGTTTGATACATTGTAGTAACTTCACTATGGGTTTTTTGAATTGTTGGGGTTAATAAAAGCTGATTATTAAACATATCATTATGCAGATAATTTATTGTCGGATTTGCAATGCTATACAGATTTACATCTGATGAATAAGCCGGATTATGAGTTGCCATTGTGTTTTTAAACTCAGTCTTTACAGATAAATCCGTAGGGTAAAAAACTTGTTTGATTAATGAATTATATGAAGTCGGAAGCACAAATATCGCAAAAGCTGATAAAAACGAAATTGATACAATCAATCTCAAAAACTCAAGAAAAACATTTTTCTTTTTAGCTTTTACTTTTTTTCGTGAAATTTTCGGAGCAGAAGAAGGTCGAGTGACTCTATGTTGAGGCACAACATGCAAAGGTCTGGTATGTTGTATTTGTTGGCGGTAAGCGTACAATTAATAGCCCTCCGAAATCCCTTCCTAATGTATAGTAACAAAATGTTAAGTTTTGTTAATCCTACAAAAAGGTGATTAAGATTTGAATGTAAAAAATATTAATAAATTTAATTAATACAAAATAGTAATGATTTAGACAGTCGGGCAATTAAAATAAGGTTAAAAAGGAGTTTTCTAATGAAAAAATACTTAATTTTAGCTGTCATTTTAACATCCTCTAATGTGTTTGCAGCCTGTCCGATTGACGGTTTAACGGAAGCGTGTTCCATAGCAGAGTTTCAGACTCCGCAACCACTTCACCGAACATACGCACCGGCCTCCTCTATCAAAGAATTTTCAGATACTCCGGAAGCTCGATTAAAGGCTTTTCAAAACGATAGACCCAGCAGGCAACTTCGTGATTTTGGACCCCAAAACGCTGATTATAGCTACAATACCAGTTGTCAATTCGGCATCTGCAATCCATCAGGAACACCGCAACTTTTTGAAAATAGAGGGCAATAAACGCGTCAGGACGGGAAATCCCGTCCTGACGCGTTTATTAATTCCATAAATTAAAGCATATTTTTTCTGATTCTTTCTTTAGCTTTATCAATTTCTTTAATTCTTTTTTCTACTGTTTTAACTTGTTTTTTTAATGCAGCTCTTTCTGTTTTAATTAATTTATATTGTGCATCTACATCTGCAAATTTTGTTTTACAGTTTAATAAATCATTTCTGATATCAATTTGTGCATTTTCTAATTGAGAAATTGCGTTTTGAATATTTCCGTTTCCGATAGCTTCTGCCTCTGCAATTGCACTTGCTGCTTGAGCGGAATAAGATGTTGCAACAGGCTTACCATAAGAAGTATCATTGAAGTTCAATGGTGTAAAAGCATTTCCGTCAGCATAAGCTGCGCTTGATACTAATAAAGTCATTCCTAATGTAATAAATATTTTTTTCATATTCTTTCTCCTTATCTTACAGTTGCATGAATTTATAATAACTTATAATTTATCTTTACAAATCCTTTATTAAATGTAGAAAATAGCTTATAATAAATTCTATGGAAGAATTATGTAATCGTTGTGGGATGTGTTGTAAATTAATTCCTATAGACATCGATAAACAACTTCTTTTGCGAGATGGTCTGCAGGAAATTAATCCGACATTTATGGACTCACTGATACCAATGAGTCTCGAAGAAGCACGCTTAGTAAACGAATATTACGTTGAAAATGTTCAAAACATCTTCCCAAATGCAAGCTTTTTTAGATG
>CAYSIO010000222.1:0-2793 GCA_964431115.1 uncultured Vampirovibrio sp. | reverse complement strand
AGCCTTACGAAAATAACAATCCGCGTCTGTATATCAAGTCGGATAATAATCATCCGCAACTGACACTGGGAGCAGGTGACGGAGCGCTCAATATATTTACAAAAGAGAATTCTTGTATCGGTATTGGTGTGTCTTCCAATGTTTCAACTCAAAATGATGTGTATCCTACTGGTGCAATTGCAATGGGGTCAGGAGCTAAAATTGGAGGTGTACATGCTATAGCAATTGGCGGTGAATATGAAACAAAAGCTGTCGCAAAATCAATAGCAATAGGCTCCGGTGCATTGGCAACATCATATTCAGCATTAACTATAGGTTATAATGCCAAAGCCGAAAGTAATGGAGCAATTGCAATTGGCTCAAAAATCGAAGGATCTACAGCTCAACCAGGTTGGGCATCTTCCAACGCTGTAAATCCGGCTCGTGCAAAAGGAGCTCACGCAATTGCAATAGGTACAAAGAGTACTGTAACAAAAGAAAATTCAGTAGCTATAGGTTATGACGCTACTGCCGGTGGTGCTGCAAGCGAAACAGTTGGTAAAAACTCTACTGCTATCGGCACCGGAGCAAAAGCAAGTCATGACAGCTCTACTGCTATCGGTGCGAGCGCAGCAACAACCGCAAGCAACCAAATAGTACTAGGAACTGCTTCCGACACCGTCTATATTCCGGGAAATTTGCGTGTTGACGGAGATGTAGAGTTAGCGGTAACATCAGGAAAAACAATTAAATTAAGAGCTAGAGAAGCTGGTAATAATCAATGTAAATGGTTTGGGCAGCTTGCACTTTCTGGTTCCGGTTATAATCTATGGATGGATACGAATAACTCAACCTCTACCCTTCAGTCTGACCGTCGTTTAAAGAATGTTGGCAAAGCTTTCACAGGCGGACTTGAAGAAATCAAAAAACTTGAAGTCTTCAATTACACATTCAAAAAAGACCCTGCAAAAACTTCTCGTGTTGGCGTAATGGCGCAAGATTTGCAAAAAATCTTCCCTCAAGCCGTGTTTAAAGGTGATGACGGGTTCTTGAGAATCCGCATGGAAGATATGTTCTACGCGCTTGTAAATGCAGTAAAAGAGCTCGATAAGAGGATCGAAGCGCTCAAAAATAATGAAATTCTTGTATTAAAAAAACAAGTAGAAGAGCTTAAAAAACAAAACGATGATTTTGAAAAACGACTTAAGAAATTAGAAAGTAAATCTAAATAAGTTTTTTATAACGAAATACGCTCAATCATTTCGTTATCGGAGTGGGGTTAATCCACTCCTTTTTCTTTATGTAAATAATTTCATTTTCTATCGAAGTAGTAAAAGTAGGGTAGACTTCAGTCTACCTTTACTCTTGGTGGACTAAAGTTCCACCTACGACTTGAACACCGTTTAATCTCCTACGGGTAGAACCCCCACCCAAGTCTCTAAGGTTCGCAAGCTCACCAAGAGACTTTACCCTCCCCCTACGGAGAGGGAGCTGTTTCTTGTTCACTGAACTATTGACTACTTTTTCAACAAATTTATGTTAGAATATTCAAAAAAGAGGGTTTATATGATTAAGCAGACTATTACTATCTTAGAGTGTTCTCGTTTTTTTTCTTTGCCTATGACCATTTTGTCTTGGTTGGTTATATTTACATATTCTGCGATTGATTCCGGTAATTTGTTGTATGGAACACTTGCGCTTGTTGGGCTGTGTTTTGCGCATTTAGGAACAAATCTTGTTGATGATTATTTTGATTACAAGTTTTTAATAAAACAAGTCGGGTTTGACAAAACTGAGTATTTAAAAAACTCTCAAAAAACTAAATGCAGGTATTTGATAAACGGTGTAATGTCTGAAAAGCAGTTGGTGAAATATATTTGCGTTCATTTCGCTCTTGCCCTGTTATGTGGTTTATTTTTGTACCTAAAATGTGGTGTAGGAGTTTTATATTTTGCCCTTATTGGAGCTATAATCGGGATGATTTACCCACTAGCTTCAAGATTCTATCTTTCAGAAATACTTATTGCTTTAGCGTTTGGTCCGGCTCTGTTTGGCGGTGTTTATTACGTAATGACCGGAACTTACTCTAATGACGTGTATTTATTATCAATTCCTACAATGTTTATGACAGTAGTCTTGTTGTATATTCATTCTGTTATGGATTTTGAATTCGACAGAAATGAAGGCAAAAAAACAATAGCGAATAGTTTTAATTCTCAATTAGATTCTTTAGTTGTATTAAAAGCTTTATTGATACTTGCTTATGCATCTCTATTTTTGCTTTGTATATTTGATATTGCAGATTGGCAAGTGTTTGGAGGGTTTGTAACAATTCCGCTTGCAATAGATTTGTATAAATCAATGACGGTATATTCATCTAATCCGGAAAAAGTTCCGGAAAAAAAATGGTATCATTTTCCGATGGAAGGGTTGGACGCTTTTGCAAAGCGTAACGAAGCTTCTTTTATGATGCGCATGTTTCAAGCCAGAAATCTAATGATTTATTTTTCATTATTATTAATTTTTGGATTAATAATAAGTCTTGGTGTATAAAACTTAAATTTTTATGTATTTTGTTAAGAGAAATTATGCCCTCTCCTACGGGAAGGGTAGAGACTCTTAACGAACTTTGTGAGTTATAGAGTCTTGGGTGGGGGTTAGTCTTTGTTTTTATTTTCGTATTAAGTTTGTGCATTTCTTTTTCTTTTACTCAGCAAACAAAAGAAAAAGAAACGCACCCAAAGAAAAAGAAAACCCAAGCTGTTTTCCTACGCCCTTCGGGCGTTCAGACTGAATGGCTGTGTTCGGCGGGAT
>CAYSIO010000221.1:0-2807 GCA_964431115.1 uncultured Vampirovibrio sp. | reverse complement strand
ATTGTATATAACTTACCCCTCTCCAATGGGGAGGGTGCCCGCAGGGCGGGTGGGGTACAAAATTGTATATAACTTACCCCTCTCCAATGGGGAGGGTGCCCGCAGGGCGGGTGGGGGTTAATCAATCATGCAAAATGCAATCGAACAGGCTAAAAAATGCATAAAAGATGTTCCTATAGGATGTGTTATTAAAAAGGACGGGCAAATAATTGCTACTGCTCATAATAGACGTGAGCTTGATGATGATGTAACAGCTCACGCAGAAATTCTTGCAATAAAAGAAGCTCAAAAAAAGCTAGGAACTTCAAGATTAAAAGATTGCGAATTGTATGTAACTTTAGAGCCTTGTCCTATGTGTGCTTGGGCAATTTCTATGAGCGGAATTTCTACCGTGTATTTTGGGGCATATAACCATCAATATGGAGCGATGGGTTCTGTTGTTAAACTCCCATTTCATTTATCCCTAAAAATTTATGGTGGAATAATGGAAGAAGAATGTAATAAGATATTAGAAGAGTTTTTTGAAAGTATTCGCAATGATAACAAAAATTGAGTTAGATAAACTTGTTGAAAAATACGAAACAATAGATTTTATAAAAGACGATCCTATACAATTCTGTCATCGGGGTAAATGTAAAGAAGAAATAGAATTATATGGTTTTATAGCTTCGCTCTTTGCCTACGGAAACCGCAAAATTTTTATCAAAAAACTCGATGAAATCTTTTCTAAAACAGATGGTGATTTGTTAGGATTTATTAAAAATGGAGATTTTTCTGGCTTGAAAGGGGTTGAATATCGGTTTTCAAAAGACAATGATATTATTCCGATTTTTGAAATATTATCGAAGCTTTATAATGAAACAAGAGGCTTGGAAGAATTGTTTGAATATGGTTGGATTCAACCCCCACCCCAACCCTCCCCCGTGGAGAGGGAGCAAAGATTTCATCAAACCGTTGTCGATTATTTTTATTCAAATGCGCCAAAAACATTTACACCGGGTTTTTATCATATGATTCCTAACCCTCAGAATGGTGGAGCAATGAAACGTTTGAATATGTTTTTGCGTTGGATGATAAGAAAAGGTCCGGTAGATTTAGGAATTTGGGATTTTATTCAGCCAAAAGATTTGTTAATCCCTCTTGATGTGCATGTTGCGAGAGTTTCAAGAGAAATGGGATTGCTTGAGAGAAAAGCAAATGATTTTAAGTCTGTATTACTTCTGACAGAACGACTTAAAGATTTCTGTCCCGAAGATCCTGTAAAATATGATTTTGCAATGTTTGGTTTTGGTGTACAATAAAAAGAGTAGCGAAATAAAATGCTGAAGAAGGAGATGTATGAATAAGTTTGATACAAGGTCAATGACTTTTTTAGGGGTTATAATAGGTATTTGTTTTATTTTTGTAATGGTTGTTTGGAATGCGTTTGATTATTTGCCGCAAGATACTGCTGATGATTCTATTGCAGCTTTGATTAAAGAAGAAAGCGTAAAACAAGAGAGTCCACAAAAAGAAACGGTTGCTGATGATACAGAAAATGTATCTTCTGAAGACGAAATTTCTGATGATAACATTGATGAGCCGGTGACTAAGATTGCTAAGAAATCTGAGGAAGATTCTATTAAACCTTTAGAGGTAATTCCTGATGAAGAACTTACTTCCGGAGAAAAGATTTCTGCAGATTCTCAAGAGAAAGAAAACCCTGAAGAAAAGCTTTTAAGAAAAGCCGGAACTTTAAAAGCTGATAAACAGTACACTGCAGCTATTGCTGAATATGAAAATTTAATAAGAACAACAAATGATACAAAGCTAAAAGCTACCTGCTATGAAGAAATAGCTACAATTTATGGAATAGTAAAGCGTTATGGCTCAGCTCTCTCAGCTGCGCAAAAAGCGTACAATCTATATCCGACTTCAGCCAGAGAAGTTCTTCTTGCAAGACTTTATTATAAAACCGGAGAACTTAATAAAGCTACAGAAAGAGTAAATAATGTTTTAAAGAGAGATTTTGGGGTAAATGATTAATAAAGTCTTATATTTAGGTCCTATAGGTTCATACTCGGAAATTGCAAAAAATAACTTTGCGGAATTTTTGGGCTCTGATTGTAAATTTGAACCGGTTGAGTCAATTTATAAAATCAGTAGAATGCTAAAAGATGCTGATTCACAATCTATAGCAGCAGTTATGCCGATTGAAAACTCTGTCGAAGGTATTGTTAGAGAAACTCAAGATAATCTTGTTTCTTTAGCTCAAATAGGATTCCGTATTCAAGCAGAAACTTTTTTGCCAATAGAGCATTCATTAATTAGTTATGGAGATAAATCGCAAATTAAGGTTATATCTTCTCATCCGCAAGCTTTAGCTCAATGCAGAGAATATATCTTTAAAAATTGGGGTGATGATATTAATCTGAAACCTGTATTGTCTACTTCAAGTGCCGTAGAAGCTTTGTCTGCGGATAAACCCGAAGTTGCGGCAATTGCGAATCAGCATTGTGCAAATCTTTATAATGTGCCTGTTTTGGAATCAAAAATTAATGATGAAGATAATAACACAACTCGATTCATCTTAGTTTCAAAAATTGCCCCGGTGGAATCTGAATACAACAAGGTTAGCACAACTTTTTCTACTGAAAATAAACCCGGCGCTTTAAATAAAGTTTTAACTACTCTTGAAAAATTTGGACTTAATATGACATATATTGACTCCCGCCCATCAAGAAAAGAAATGGGCGAGTATGTCTTCTACGTAGATTTTATAGGTCATATTAAGAAATCCGGTGTATCACTTGCATTAACAGAAATTC
>CAYSIO010000220.1:0-2815 GCA_964431115.1 uncultured Vampirovibrio sp. | reverse complement strand
ACAAGAGAACAACATATTAAGAGAGAAAAAGCAACCAGTAATATCTGCTCTAACCAGTCTTTAATTGCATTATCTGCAACTTTATACCTTAGCTTATTAGGAGAAAAAGGGTTCAGACAAACGGGCTTATTATCAGCTAAACTAGCTCATTCATTATCAGAAAAACTTGCTTCTATAGGGGTTAAAACAGTAAACAATGTTTTTTATAATGAATTTGTCATTGAAGTTAAAAATGCTGATAACTTTTTAGAAAAACTTAAAAACGCAAGTATTTTAGGCGGTATTAAACTTGATGATAATCATATTCTTGTTTGTGCAACAGAAATGAATACGGAAGAAGAGATTTTAGAATATATAAATGCTGTAAAATAGCATATTTGAGGAGTATAAATGGAGAGATTTGTCGGAATAATAGGTATTATAGTCATATTTTTAATTTGTTATGCACTTTCTAATAACAGAAAAGCAATAAATTATAAAACTATAGGTATGGGTTTTTTATTACAAGTCTCTTTTGCGATTTTTATATTTAAAGTACCACTAGGTCAAAAAATGTTTATGCTTATTGGAGAGTTTATTCGCAAAATATTGGATTTTGCTTATGAAGGTGGCTCTTTTGTATTCGGACCATTAATGAATAATACTCGCTTAGCAGAACTTTTTGGTAATAATTATAGTATTTTTGCGCTTCAGTTAATATGTTCAACCATCTTCATGATGGTTTTGGTAAATATTCTATATTATTACGGAATAATGCAACGTGTGGTTGCTCTATTAGGAAAAGCAATGAATAAAGTTATGCAAGTATCCGGTGCAGAAGCATTATCTAACGTTGCTAGTGCATTTGTAGGTCAAATTGTTGCACAAATTATGATTAAACCTTATTTGGAAAAATTAACTCGTTCTGAATTACTTGCTTCTATGGCAGGATCTATGGCGTGTATATCCGGCGCAATAATGCCAATATACATTTCTATGGGGATTCCTGCTCATTACTTATTAGCTTCATCAATTATGGCAGCTCCTGGCGCTTTAATATTAGCGAAAATTGTTTATCCCGAAACAGGAGAACCGGAAACAAGAGATAATATCAGAATTTCTAAAAGAAGAACATTTGCAAATGTTTTTGATGGAATCTCAAACGGAGCTTCAGAAGGTATGAAAGTAGCAATTAACGTTACAGCTATGATTTTAGCTCTTGTCGCTCTTGTTGCATTTATTGACTGGCTACTTGGATGTACCGGTATGTTTTTATACAACTATATACCGGGTTGTTCACATCTTTCATTCTTATCAGATTTATCATTAAAATTCATTTTAGGTAAAATATTTGCAATATTTGCATTAATTATAGGTGTACCTCTTCAAGACGCATCAACAGTTGGCGCATTAATGGGTACTAAAATTGTTCTAAATGAAATGGTAGCTTATGTTAACTTATCTCAAATAGCATCGACAATCGACCCTAAGAGCTTTATGTTGGCAAGTTTTGCTCTATGTTCATTTGGCAACTTTGGTTCAATAGCGATTCAAATTGGTGGTATTGGAGAACTTGCTCCAAACCAAAGAAAAAACCTTGCCAGATTAGGTGTGAGAGCTCTAATATGTGGTACACTAAGTTGTTACCTTTCAGCTGCTATAGTTGGTGTTATAATGTAAGCATTGTTACTTACGAACTTAAATCACTTTCTATCTCTAAGCTGATTTCTTTTAATTTATTAATTTTTTCTTGAATTATTAAAAGCATATTTATATAGTCATTGCGTTCCGCATTAATATCATCTTGAAGAGTTTCTGGTGTACATTGATCATTTATACAAAGTTTGTTATTACAGCTGTCTATTGTAAATTTAATAAGAGTTTCCAGTATAAATAATAAGTTAAAAATTTCATCACAATTAGACAGTACGCCTTTTACATTAAAATTACACATAAAAGCCTCCATTTATTCTCTATTCTTAATCCAAACTATTTATAGTATAACAAGAGAATAAAAAATAATTTTAATATATTTTCCAATTAACAATTATTTACATGTTATAAAAGCATTTAAATATTCAATCAATTCGTTAAAAGTTACATTATTAGGGGTTTTTAGTCGATTTCTTAAGTATTCGTCAATAGTTGACAAAATTTCTAAGAATGTTGCTTCGGATATATTTCCGTCAATATAATCTTCATATATGTTTAATAAATATGCATAAGTATCTTCTCCTTTATGCATTTTTATTTGTATTAAAGCCCTTTTAAGGGATTCATTTTTAATATTAATGTTTAAAATATCAGAATATAAAACGGCAGATTTTTTAATTTTATCAATTAATATATCTTCAGACATATATTGTAACATTGTCTCAAAATAATTAACAAAAATCTCGTATAATCTATTTTCGTTGAACTCTTTAAAATTAAATTTTGTAATAAAAAAATCTTCAAAAAACAAATTTATATCAGCTTTATTGTTGTTATAAACTTTTTTCAAAACATTCCACTTTTCTACAATTCCAATATTTTTCAAATAACTCTCAATAAGAACCAGTTGGTCTAAATCTCTTTTATCTCTGTTTAAATTATAGTATAAATCTCTTGCGGGAACGTTTGAAGCATCTGCTTGAACTACATAAACTTTTTTAAGCATCTTAAAAATATATGCTGCTTGTAGTCCTTCTTCTTTTATTTGTGTCCAAAAGTTATGAAGAAGTTGAAACATTGGAGTTTCTTTCTCACGTCCTGACAATCTTTCTCCAAATATAATTTTTTCATATACCTTTTGTGCATCATTAGGTAAATGTAATTTTGTCCTGTTGTCATCTAA
>CAYSIO010000219.1:0-2845 GCA_964431115.1 uncultured Vampirovibrio sp. | reverse complement strand
CTCGCAATGACGGCAAGCTTGTAGTCACACCAACAAGCTCAAATACATTTACCCCCAGAATGACGGCATGCCTGTAGTCACAGCTCCAAGCCCAATACATTTACCCCCACTCGTCTTACCAGCCTGTCGCCACACCTACAAGCCCAAATATATTTACCCCTACCCTTTACCCCACTTCTAAAGGTTTGTCTAATGAATCTATTTTAATCTCTAATTTGTTAGGGAAAACTTGTTTTAAATTGTTTACCAAATCGTTAGATGTTTTTACCCAGAATATTGAAGAAGTCATTATTCGAGGACTATAACCGTCTACTTTTGGCAGTTTTATCATAACCGGGTCTTCGCCGTGGTATTTGGCTAAGATGTTTTTTATACCGCATAGCTCTTCGTATTTGATTTCTTCAAGCAAGCATAAAGTAACAATATTTGAGTTATCAACGGACTTCACGTTTTCGATAAGCAAGCTTAATTGGTCTTCTCCTCTGTGTTGAACTCGTCCAGTAATCACAACTTTCATATCAGGCTGAAGTATATCAGCGTATTCTAATAATTTTTTATGGAAACAAACTGCGTCGACTTTGCCGGTCAAATCTTCTAAGGTCACAAATCTTAAGAATTTTGTTGGATCTTTTTTGGTCGGTATCTGTCTAGTTGCTGTAATAAGTCCGCAAACAGTTACAAGAGTATCTTCTTGCAACTCGTTTAGTTCCGATACTTTATGTGAGACCAAGAATTGCAATTTGTCTCTAATTGAAAACAGTGGATGTGATGTGATATAGAATCCTAAAAATTCTTTTTCAAATAGCTGAAGCTCTTTATCCGTATACTCTTCAGAGCTACCAACAAGCTGATATTGAACTCCGGAAAAATCTTCTCCGCCGTCACTCAAAGCTGAGAACAAGCTTACTTGACCCATTGCTCTGTCTTTAGCTTCTTTTGATGTGACATCAAGTATATGTTCAATATTTTCAAACAATTGTTTTCTGCTTTTTTCAATATTTGAAAAAGCACCTGCCTTAATCAAACCTTCAAGAGATTTTTTATTAACATATTTAGCATCTACACGTTTACAGAAATCGAAAATGCTTGTGAATTCGCCGTTTTCTTCGCGTTCTTTAATGATAGCTTCAACAACAGGTTCGCCCACCTGTTTAATCGCCGCCATACCGAAACGAATGTTTTTACCGTCCGGTGCATATTCAAGCACTGATTTGTTAATATCCGGCGGTAGAACTTTTATACCATATTTATTAGCTTCTTCAATGTATAGCTGAGTTTGATCTTTATCGTTCGAAACGCTTGAAAGAAGAGCTGATAAGTATTCAACAGGATAATGACATTTTAAATATGCTGTTTGATACGCAACAAAAGCATAAGCCGCAGAGTGAGATCTGTTGAAACAGTATGAAGCAAATGCTTCTATTTGTTCAAATAAAGTTGTTGCAGCATCCGCAGGCATTTCGTGTCTTGAAGATGCAAGTTCAATAAACTTACCTTTTTGTTTTTGCATCTCTTCGATTTTCTTTTTACCCATCATACGACGGACGATATCAGCTTCACCAAGCGAGTAGTCAGCAAGAGTCTGGAATACCTGCATAATTTGCTCTTGGTATACAATTGTTCCGTATGTATCTTTTAAGATTGGCTCTAATAGCGGGTGAGCAAAAGTAACTTCTTTCACTCCGTGTTTACGATCAACGAACTCGTCAACCATACCTGAGCCTAATGGGCCAGGACGGAAAAGTGCAACAAGTGCGCCTAAATCTTCAAAAACGTCAGGCTTGAGTCGTTTTACAAGGTTCATCATGCCTTGAGATTCTAACTGGAATACACCAATAGTCTCGCCTCTTACTAACATTTTATAAGTATCTGGGTCATCAAGCGGGATATTGTTAATATCAACATCAATACCTTGATATTTTTTTACCATGTCAACGGTTTTATAAATCATTGTAAGGTTTCTTAAGCCCAAAAAGTCCATTTTAAGAAGTGATAATACCTCTGTAACTTCGTGTGGCGGATAACCGGTTTGTACAATGCCGTCCTTTGAAGGCTGAACAGGAATTATTGTATCCAGTGGAGCGTGAGAAATGATTACACCAGCCGCGTGTGTACCTGTACCGCATTTCAAACCTTCGATAGCGCAAGCTAAATCAATAATTCGCTTGTAACTGATTGACTCTCCCGTTTCAGGGTTTGGAATCTGATAATCTTCGTCATAAAGCTTTTTAAGCTCAGAGCCTTCTGCTTGCAGCGCGTCTTTTATCCATTTAGCTTTGTCATTCGTCGCGGCAGCCAGTTCTATTGCGGGTTCAATTAGTCCTGTTAAGCGGTTTGCTTCTGCAAAAGGAACTTTTAAGATTCTTGCGATACCTTTAAATGCCGCTTTTGGTGCGTAAGTTGAAAACGTAATAATTTGGCAAACTTTATCTTCGCCGTATTTCTCTACAACGTAGTCAATTACTTGTCTGCGTTTTTCAATGCAGAAGTCTATATCAATATCGGGCATTGTAAAACGTTCTTCGTTCAGGAATCTTTCGAACAACAGGTTGTGCTTGATAGGGTCAAGATCCGTAATTTCAAGAGCGTAAGCTACTACGCTTCCTGCTGCGGAACCACGACCGGGACCGACAGGAATGTCGTGTGTTTTTGCATAATGAATAAAGTCCCAAGTGATCAAGAAATAAGCAGGGAATCCCATTTTATTAATTACGCTAAGCTCATAATCTACACGTTTCTGTAGCTCAGGTATAATTTCTCCGTATCTTTTCTTCATACCTTCGTATACAACTTCTTTTAGGTATGTTTCGTTTGTATGACCTTCCGGTACCTCATAGTGCGGAAG
>CAYSIO010000218.1:0-2855 GCA_964431115.1 uncultured Vampirovibrio sp. | reverse complement strand
TCTTAAATATGTGAATTTTATTTTTTTAAATAAGATTTAGGTAAAAAATTTATACTAAATACATTTATTGCAACGGCATTATTGTCAATTGCTACAAATACTGTAATATCGTTAACTCCTGTTACAGACGATTTACTTCTTGCAACAATTTTTGGCGGTATCTTTTTAGGTCTGGGCGTTGGTATAATACTAAGAAATACTGCTTCTTTAGACGGAACAGAAATGCTTTCGATTGTTCTTTCTAAAAGATTAAAAATCGTATCCGTCGGCGAATTACTTATGGGAATGAACCTTTTTATCTATACAGCTGCCGGATTTTTACTTGGTTGGGAAAGAGCGATGTATTCTATCCTTACATACTTTGTAGCATCAAAGGTTATTGATACAGTATTAGAAGGCTTGGACAAAGCTAAATCCGTAAGAATCGTATCGGACAACTGGGAAGAAATTGGCGATTCCATCATGAAAGAGCTTGATACCAGTGTTACATACATTAAAACAAAAGGCGGATACTCAAAGCAAGAAAAAACTTTAACTTTTTGCGTCGTAAATAAATTTGATATTCCAAAATTAAAAGAAGTTATACACGATGTTGACCCTAAAGCTTTTATTGTGACAGAAGATGTTCATGAAGTAGAAGGTGTCAGAGTTAAGAAAAAACGTTAATATCATCTATATAGTTGATAACAAAGGGGGAAAAATATACAATAATAGTATTGGGACAATAGGGGAGATTAGGGTCTCATGTTTAACAACATAAACGACAATAATAATGAATACCTATACAATTCGCAACTTGATAGACAGAGCAATGTTGTAAATCTTGCAGCGTTGAAGTCTAATGCGCACAAATCAGCATACCAAGTTGACAGAAACCCTTATGTTGATAAAACAGAAATCTCTGCAAATGCTATTGAACTTTTCCAAAGAGACTGTGATATTAATAAATTTAACAAAATCGCAATGAGCGATTCTGAAGACTTATCACACCTGGATAGAATGAACGAGCTCTTTGCACAGGGTGTTGTTGACGTTTTCGAAGATGACGTTATTTCAAGTCTTGTAACAAATTCTAAATTGTGGGATGACCTAGAGTATTAAATGTGCTAAAATAGCCCTATGGCAACTTCTGATTATTATATTCAGGATAATTCCGATATAGAAGATAAGAAGCTTGATGCTGCAAAGGGATTGTATCAATCAGGAAATTACTCCGGTGCGCTCAAGCTCTATCTTGATATGATTAACACCAGTTATTCATATAAGCTTTACTATGAAATCGGGAGATGTTATTACAAACTGAACGACATGGAAAATGCCGAATCTTATTTTTCACGTTCAATAGCTTTGGATGACTACAAGAACCCTTCTTTTGTTTTTTTAGGGAATATATTTTATAAAAAACAGGAAATTAATAAAGCTATTGAGTATTGGAGTACTGCTTATTCTTACAAACCGGATGACGAATCTGTTTGTCTAAATTTAGCTACATCGTATTTCTCAAGAGATATGAAATTTCAAGCTATATTCTTTTATGAAAAATATCTAAAATATGCTAAAGATAAAAAAGCTACTTATTATTTAGAAATTCAAAAGAGCATTAACGAATTTGCTCGTATAGGCAATGATTTTTACCAAAAAGCTTTAAAAGCGGTTTCAATGAAAGACAATAAAACCGCTATTCAAGGTCTTGAATATGCGATTAAAAATTGTCCGACCAATTTTGATATAAATTATCTGATAGGTAAGCTGTATTTTGAAGAAAAACAATATATGCAAGCAATGATATACTTAAAGCAAGCTCATTGTCTGGACCCAAAATCGCTTGACGTATTAGAACGACTTTCTTCCGTAATGATTAATCTGGGTGATTTTACAGGCGCATATTGTTGTTTAAAAAGGATACTTCCGCTCGTTATTAACAATCAAAAAGAATATTTAGAAATCATTAAGACTCTAAAACAACTTGAAAACAGCTTTGACGAATTAAGTCACGAAGGGCACGAGCAATGGGGTAACAATTATTACAGCGAAAATAATTACCACTTTGCAATGTTTGAATATGAAAACTGTGTAATTATAGACGGCAAAATGTCTGATAAAATTGGCGAAAAACTACAAAAAATACGTTCATTTATAAATCCGGAAGAAAGAATAATTAAATCTTGTTTTGAAAAAGGCGGGACATATTATTCACTCGGTGATTATAGAATGTCTAATAAGTATTTTACAAAGGTAATGTCACTGGCAGATGAATCTTCTTCTGATTACAAATATGCAAAAGCGCGGTTGGTCAATGCTTAAAAAAATAAAAAAGTTTTTTTATTTACACATTTTGAGACGCAAGTATTATAGAACCGGTAGCTGTAATGCTTGTGGGCGGTGTTGTCAAAAAATCTATGTAAAACATAAAGATGTTATCCAGACAGAAGAAGAATTTAATCGTTTAAGACTTTTGCACCCATTTTATGCAGGGCTAAAAATAATTGATAAAGATGAAACCGGATTAGTTTTTGAATGTACTCATTTGGATAAAGAAACTAAGAAATGTAAGATTCATAAAAAACGTCCGGGAATATGCAGAAGATATCCTCAAGAAGAACTATTTGTAATGGGCGGAACTCTTGCTGACCATTGTGGCTACAAGCTTGAACCTATTGAATCCTTTGAAGAAGTGTTCAATAGAGTTTCTAATAAGAAAAAATAAAGTTTATATATAATATTTATTATCAAACCTTCTGCCCCTTAAGGGGGAAGTGTCCCGAAGGGACGAAGGGGGAATATAGATTTTTAATGTACATTCTTTTGTTTCTTTATGCTATCAAAGAAACCAAAAGAAAGTACCAAAGAAAAGA
>CAYSIO010000217.1:0-2858 GCA_964431115.1 uncultured Vampirovibrio sp. | reverse complement strand
ATTCTTTTTTTATACCCATATTTACAATTTAAACCTATTAAAATAACGCATTTTAGTATCTATAAGTATTTTATGTTAAGTTTTGTAAATGGCAAACCTAGCGTAAATAGTATATTATACCAAATTAGAATTCAAAGCTCTTAAAATTGAGCAATTTCTGAACAAAAAGAAACTTTATATAAATAAGGTTAGAAAAAAGAAAGGATTTGAATATGTCAATTGTTTCAATTGGTGTTAACACTCTTCCAAGGGCATATGAAGCTCAGTTAAAAAATCAACAAAATGTGAATTTTCAAGCAAAAGCTACAAATACTCTTGAACGTACTCCAAAAAAAGATACAGTTGAGAAAAAAGGTATGAGTACCGGCGGTAAAATTGCATTAGGTGCAGTTGCAATTACTGGGGCTACTGCATTAATTGATGCAGTTGCTTGTAAAGGAAAACATATAAAAAATATTTATACCACCATAAAAGCTAAAACAACAAAAAGTGGAAACACTAAAAATTTTAAGCAAATGTTCAATGATGACGTGCGCATGTTAGATAATATTCGTAAAGAACAATATTCTTATAAAGGAAAAACTGTTCAAGAATCAATAAACAATTTCTTTGGGAAGAAAAATAAAATTACTGCACACACATATGATTTATCTCAAGAATACCCAGCAATTGTTATTCAAAGAAATCATGGTGGTTATACGGATTTAATAATTACTCCAAAAGGTTTTGTCGACAGAAGGCATAGAGGTGTAGAACTTCCGCGTTTTGTTTTAAATGCAAACAGCCATCACGTGACAAATAACAGAATATGTGATCTAAAAGTCCCAGAGAGAAGATGTATTGTAAAATGTTCTGTTGAAGATCCTATAGGTGGTGAATTGGGTACTAGGATACGAATGAGTTTGTTATCGCCAAATAATAAGTTGACCCCAGCCCAAAAAGATTTTGAAAAAATAATGAATAATCCTGAGTTGAGCAAAAAGTTTACGGAATATCTGGATGAAATGGCAAGATTTATGAATCGTATAGACAAAAAGACACATATGCCTACTTGGAATTCCCGCGAACAAATCCATAAAAACTTCCAAAAATTTGATCCGGCTGATTATGATACGTTTTTATCAGTAATACAATCTTTAGCTAAATTATGTTAGTAAAAAAGGCTTAGACCTTATATAAATAAATTAAAATTATCAAACTCAAACAGAAAGGAATATAGGAAAATGGGTTCAATTTCAAACCAAATCAGTACTGCTAATGGCTCAGCTGGTACGGGAAGTGTAAATAAATACAATAATATTGGTTTCAATGCATTATTAGGAGCTGCTTTAGGTGGTGGGGTTGGTGCTACAGTATCTTATTTATCAAAACCTTATTTAAAAAAAGGAGAACCTAGAAAATTTTTTGAAAAAGAAATTTCTAAAAATCTTGAAGTTTTGAAAAAAACTAAAATAGAACAACTTAAGAATTGCAAAACAAATGATGAAATCGTTAAAATAGTTGGGGACAAAGCTTTAAGAAAGTATCTTATTCAAGTAACAGATACGATAAGAAAAGGGAATTTGTTAGATGCATTCATTTATGGACAGCAATTGATAGAACTAGAATTTAAAAATTATATTAAGCCTAAAGAATTATATGCTGATATAACAAAGAATGTAGATAATGTTTCTAAAGAATATCTTTCTTGTGTGGAAAAAGCAACAAAAACGATGAATAAAAAATGTTCTTTAATTCTCGGAGGTATTACTGCATTGCTAACAGGTTTAGGAACTTATTTTTTGACAAAAAATAATAATAATAAAGTTGCGTAAGATGCATTGTCAATTGTACTTTTTCGTGTATTGTAACGTGTGCTGTTTTATAATTTTCCCTTCAAAATCCCCAAAAGAGACTTTTTACGAACTTGGCTCAAACTCCCTCTCCTTAGGGAGAGGGGTGGGGTGAGGGGGCAGTTTTAACGAATTTATAGTCCAATAAAAGACCATTTTCGTCCAGTTTGAAATTGTAAACTTCCTGCCCAAAATTGTCATTCTGAGCTCGACTCAGAATCTATCAATGCTAGTTGTAGAGTGCGTCGTTTTGACGCACCTTTTTAGTTTAGTAAGGTGCATTGTAATACGTCATTTTTATAATTTACCCCCTACTTTTTAGTTTGTGTGTAGCAATTTTCTATACCATTCTTGTTGCAATTTCGATTGGCGATTCCTTCTCGTTTTCGTTTTGGGTTTCAACACTACCCGTTTCCATAACTTCTAAATTTTCATTTTCCATTTTACCTTCTTTCTACCCTCTTTTAGGGTATTAATACGTTAGCTCGTTAAACAAAAAATAGAAGTATATGTGTTGATTTCGTATCAATTGTTTTTAAAATAAAACAAGAGGTTCAATTGAACCTCTGATTTGAATCTATTATTTAATTATTTTGACAAACTTCATTGCTTTAGTAAACAATTCATTTAAATTCATTTTATTAATAAAAGGTCTAGGACTACCTTGTGCAATTTTACAAAACGCATCTGGTTTAAATGTCTTTGCAGCACTATTTACTACATCACTAGGTATTTGAACTTTTGGTTTTGTTAATGATTTAACAAAGCTATCAAACATAGGGTTTCGATCATGAAGCTTATTAAGATGTTCTCCAACAGGTCGTAGTTGTGGCATTTTGTTAGCATACTTTACATAACTTTCAATGTTTGCGATTTCTAATCCCATAATTTTTTCCTTTCCTTGTCTTACTTAAAATCTTACTTATTTGGATGTAACATAATTGGAATTGTGTTACATTTTAAGCGTTTTTATGCTACAAATAATAGGGTTAAAACAGTTTTAATCAGAGGATTAAAAGCGTTTTG
>CAYSIO010000216.1:0-2876 GCA_964431115.1 uncultured Vampirovibrio sp. | reverse complement strand
TTAGGGTTAAATATTAAGAAATGTAACATTCAGTTTAAAAAAAGGCTAAAATCTACATAAACTTAATATTTTTTAGGTATAATAGACTGGTGTTGGGGTAATTATGAGAGAAAGAATTCTTTTATTTGTAATATTGTCGATTTTGAGTGTGTTTTTATATGTTTTTCAGAACCACGTTGATACAGCGGTAGGGTTTTTGATACTTTGTGCTTGTATGGTGACTTATGGTCTGTATTCGATAGCTGCTACAAAATATCAAAAACGTAAATTAAAGAAGCACCCGTTGGTTGTTAATGAAAGTTATAAACCTTTTGTCACCATTATGGTTCCTGCACATAACGAGGAATCTGTCATTGCCAATACCGTTGAAAATATTTTGGCGATTGATTATCCAAATTTTGAAGTAATCGTAATTGATGACAGAAGTACGGATAATACTCCGAATGTTGTGCGAGCTCTTGAAGCTAAGTATGAAAAAGTTGTAGCTTTTATTAGAGCACAAGAAGCATTTCCCGGTAAATCAGCGGTGTTAAATGATGCAATGGAAAAAGCTAAAGGTGATGCGATTTTAGTCTTTGATGCCGATGCAACTGTTGAACCTGATTTTTTGAATAAATTAATACCGCACCTTGAACCGGCTGATGTAGGTGCTGTGCAGGCAAGAAAAGTTATAAGAAATAAAGATTATAATTTCTTGACTCGTTGTCAGAATAATGAATATACTTTGGATACTCACTTTCAAGTAGGCAGAGATGCCGTAAAAGGCGCGGTTGAGCTTCGCGGAAACGGTGAATTGATTAAAAGAGAAGCTCTTGAAGATATTGGCGGTTGGAATAATTATACAATTACCGATGATTTGGATATGTCTACAAGGCTTCATATTAAAGGTTGGGATATTCGTTTTTGTCCGGAAGCGTGTGTATATGAAGAGGGGATTGTTTATGTATTCCCACTGTTTAGGCAACGTCGTCGTTGGTTGGAAGGGACTATTCGTAGATATTTAGAGTACTTTGGAGAAGCGATTAAATCTAAGAAAATGTCGCTTCGTGCGCGTTTAGATATGGCAATTTATATTACTCAATTTATTATGCCTCTATGGTTTATGATGGAAGTTGTATTCCGTGTTGTGCGTTTGGTGACGGATAAAATATGTCCGAGTGCATACAGTCTTCATAATGTGCTTTGGTCTTCTTTAGTTATTGCAACGGTTGTCGGACTGGGATTCTTTATGGCAATCCGTTATGCATTAAGAAGATATGATTTTGTGCCAAGATTAAGTGCATTAAAACAAGCTTTAGAAACAACAATTTATATGTTAATAATTTGGTTCCCTATGGAATTATTTATATGCGGTAAAATTCTTTTCCGCAAAAAAGATATGAACTGGGGTAAAACCACACACGGGTTGGTTCTTGAAGAAGAGCAACGACAAGAGGCTGAACACGAGCAAAATAAACAAAAAGAGTTACAAGAGGTAAAATAAAATGACAATGACAATGAATGAACTAGATTATGTTAGAAGTACCGTAAGACAAGTTCCGGATTTCCCAAAGCCAGGTATTTTGTTTTTAGATATTACAACTGCAACTAAAGATGCAAAAGCTATGAATTTGATGATTGAATTTCTATATGAAAAATTCAAAGATGAAAAAATTGATTACATAGCAGGTATTGAATCTCGTGGATTTATTTTTGGTGCGCCTTTAGCTTGCAAATTAGGAGCAGGTTTTGTTCCTATAAGAAAACCAAATAAACTGCCTGCTGATACGATTAAAGAAAGCTATTCTTTAGAATATGGCACTGATACTATTGAAATGCATGCTGATGCTGTAAAAGCAGGTGATAGAGTGCTTGTGATTGATGACTTGCTTGCTACAGGCGGAACAGCTGTTGCTGCTTGTAATCTTGTTAAAAAAGTCGGAGCTGAAGTTGTTGCAGCTGCGTTTATTATTGAATTAGACCCATTGAAAGGTCGTGAAAAAATTGAAGCAAACGGCGTAAAAGTTGTTTCAATGCTGAATTATGATTTAGATTAATAATGTGAATACAAATTGGTAAAAGTGGCATTTTTTATAAAATGTCACTTTTTTGCTTGTAACCCTGTACTGAAACGTGTTTAGGGCAAATTGGCAACTTTACAAAACTTAACCAAAATAGCAATTGTAAAGATTTGTAAAGACGAGTTTTCAAACGGCTGAAACCCTGTCATAATGCCCTATATGATATGATATGATATGATATGAGGTGAATTGTGTTTTTGCGTTAAAGTTTTGAAAAAAGATGCCGTTAATGATTTTGTACACACAAAACATGAAAGGAGTATAAAATCATGGGATTAAATGTTAATGGCGGATTAAATCCTTACATAAATGCATTTGGAGCAGATAAAGTGAAGAAACCTGCAGAAGATGAACAACAAGGTGAGACAAAAACACCGGAATTAAACATGACAGATAACAAAGGAGCTGAGACAAAAACAAATGTAACATTTAATGGTCTTGATGCATTAGCAACATACGGTAAAGCTAATCTAGGCAAATCTTTACAAGCAACCGGTGAAATTAATGGTACAGATGCGCCAACATTATCGATGGATGCAAAATATGGAAATATGGATGGGCAGACTTATAACAGTGTAGATGAAGCTTGGGAGGCTTTTTATCAAAGAAAATATGCTGACGGAGATCAATTCAAAATTGTACATAAGGGTAGAACCTATTATTGTAGAGTTATGGCTGCTAGTGCTTTGCATACAATGGTTACAACCGTGGATGGTTCAAATTTGTGTCTCATTAATGAAATCCGCAATCAATAATCAATGATAGTAGTAGGATGCGGTAAATTTTTAATTTACCGCATCTTTTAATTATTACTCA
>CAYSIO010000215.1:1825-2887 GCA_964431115.1 uncultured Vampirovibrio sp. | reverse complement strand
CTTCATTTTCCATTTGTGAAATTGATTTAATATCAATCTTCCAACCTGTTAATCTGTGAGCAAGTCTTACGTTTTGACCTTCTCTGCCGATTGCAAGAGACAATTGATCATCAGGAACAACAACCAATGCATCTTTTGTTTCTTCGTCGTCGGTCATAATATCAACAGATACTACTCTTGCCGGTGAAATTGCGTTAACAATATATTCTACAGGATCCGGAGACCATCTTACGATATCGATTTTTTCGTTTTTCAATTCACCAACAATTGTTTGAATTCTTGAACCACGAGGTCCGATACAAGCTCCTACAGAATCAACTTCAGGGTCATTAGACCAAACTGCGATTTTTGTTCTGAAGCCTGCTTCACGAGAGATTGATTTAATTTCAACAATTCCGTCTTCAATTTCCGGAACTTCTAATTCAAATAATTCTCTTACGATTTCTGCATGTGCGTGAGATACAATAACTTGCGGAAGCCTGTTTGTTTCTTTAACATTTAGAACGAATACTCTGATTCTGTTACCAGGTTTGTAGTACTCTCTAGGAATTTGTTCTCTTTGAGGCATAATCGCATCAGTTTTACCAATGTTAACAATAACATTACGGTTTTCAACTCTTTGAATAATACCTGTTGTTAAAGTACCTTTCTTTTCCAAGAATTCGTTAAGAATATTATTTCTTTCAGCGTCTCTGATTCTTTGAGTAATCACTTGTTTTGCAGATTGAGCTGCAATTCTACCGAATTGATCCGGAGTTACTTCAATTTTAACTTCGTCATCTACTTCAACTTCATCATCTATTTCTTGAGCTTCTTCTAATGAAATTTGTAGATCCGGATCTTCTACTGTTTTTACAACAACTTTAGTTGAGAACACACCAATTTCACCGGTTTGTTCATCCAAAATAGCTTCAATGTTTGCAGCTTCTTTAACATGCATATGTTTTTTGTAAGCAGCTACCATTGCGTCACAAAGTGAAGCAATTAGAACATCTTTAGATATTCCGCGTTCTCTTTCCAGCTCTTCACAAGCTTCAAATAATGCTGTTCCAATTTTAATCA
>CAYSIO010000215.1:0-1815 GCA_964431115.1 uncultured Vampirovibrio sp. | reverse complement strand
GAATAAGGTAATAAGGAAATAAGGCAATATGGGAATAAGGTGTATTATTCGCTACGCTCATTAAAATATTTTCTTAAACCTTTTAATAGTGCATTTACTTTTTTAATACTTTTAATTTCTTCATCACAACTTTTTATATAATTAAGTTCTTTTGCAATAATTAACTGAGTTTCTAATTCAGCTAAAGAGCCTAATGCAATATCCATAAATCTTAGAGATTCTTTCGCAGATGACCTCGCATTTCCCTCTGCTATATTTGACGGAATTGAAATAGCTGCTCTACGTACCTGCGAAGTTAACCCGAAATCTTCACTCTTTGGAAAACTTTCAGTTATTTTATAAATAACTTTAACTAAATTTATAGATTCTTTCCAGACCTCAAGATCGCTATGATACATTTTATAACCTCTTATTTCCTTATTACCCTATTTCCTTATTGCCTTTACTAATCAATGTATAATTTTGCCGATTGAATATTTATTTTTGGAATTTGAAGTTGTTCACCGTCTTCAAAACGTAAGAAAGTTAATCCTTCATTATCATCCCAATCTATTATCTCACCCTTAAAAATTCGTTCGGTTTCTCCTTCCAAAGGGGTCTTTAATTTAATACTAACTCTTCTCCCTTTGAATATAACGAACTCTTTATCTGATTTAAACTTACGTTCTAAACCCGGAGAAGAGACTTCTAAATAGTACTTTACAGGTATTAGTTCATCTAAGAAATCGTTAAGACTTCTTGTAACTTTTTCACAATCGTCAAGAGTAATATCATGGTCATAAGAATACAAATATATTCTTAAAAACCATCTGTGATTTTCTTTTACAAACTCAATTTCAATAGGAATAAGATTGTAACGAACTGCGGTGTTTTCTATCACAGGTGTTATTTTTTCTATAATCTCATGTCTATTAATCTCTTGTTTCATTTTTACCTACCCTCAATAAGCAAAAAAGAACGGGGTTTTTGAAAACCGTTCTTTTTTAAGAAACTATTCACAAGAACAGTATAGCAAAATTTACCCCCTTTGTAAATCTTTTTATTAAGCTATATGAAGTATTCATCTTAACTTGTTTGTGTTAGGATATTAACATTAGGAATTAATATAAGAGGGAAATAAAATGACTGAACAATTAACAAGAGAACCTATCTCTGCAAGAGATACAATAAGACAAACCAGAATTCAAAAACTTACAGAATTAGCAGACAAAGGCATTAATCCATATCCTTATGTTTTCAATAAAGATGCAAATGCTGCTGATTTACAAGAAAAATATAAAGACCTGGAGGCAGGTGTAGAAACAGACGATGAATACTCAGTAGCAGGCCGTGTAATGGCTATTCGTAACAGCGGAATGTTTATTGATTTAATGGACGTTACAGGAAAGATCCAAATCTTCTCTCATAAAGAAAATATGAGCGAAGAAGAAATTAAAACACTTAAGCTTGTTGATATTGGTGATATCTTAGGATTCACAGGTACAATCAGAAGAACTCCTCGCGGTGAACTTTCTATCAAAGCTACAAGCTACAAGATTCTTTCTAAATCACTACTTCCGCTACCTAACAAACAAATTAGCGAAGAAAAATTAGAACAAATAAAATCTCACCACACTATGTCTGATACTGAAACTAAATACAGACAAAGATATTTAGACTTAATCGTTAACGAAAGTACTCGTGATACATTAAGAAAAAGAAGCTTGATAATCCAAAAAGTTCGTGAATATTTATATAAACAAGGCTTTATTGAAGTTGAAACTCCAATGCTTCATACACAGGCTTCCGGTGCTAACGCAAGACCTTTTATGACAC
>CAYSIO010000214.1:0-2893 GCA_964431115.1 uncultured Vampirovibrio sp. | reverse complement strand
GCCCATAGCACGGAACTTAGCATATCTTTCTTCTCTAAGTTTTTCTACAGAAAGTTTTTCAAGCTCTTTCAAAGCATTCAAGATAGCTTTCTTCATATTATCAGCAGTTTCTGAGTGGTTTGTATGAGCGCCGCCTATTGGTTCTTTAATCTCTTCGTCGATAATATTGAATTCTAATAAATCTTTAGAGGTGATTTTTAGAGCTTCTGCCGCGTCTGCAAATCTTGCAGCATCTCTCCAAAGAATTGAAGCACAACCTTCCGGAGAAATAACTGTGTAATAAGCATGCTCAAGCATCATAACTCTATCAGCAACCGCTAAACCTAAAGCTCCGCCGCTGCAACCTTCGCCTGTAATAATTGCAACAATTGGAACAGAAAGCTTGTACATTTCTCTTAAGTTAACAGCAATAGCTGCACCTTGACCTGTTTCTTCTGCCTTGATGCCCGGATAAGCACCAGGTGTATCAATCAAAGTAATAACAGGTAGGTTAAACTTGTTAGCATGTTGCATAAGTCGAAGAGCTTTTCTGTATCCTTGTGGTTGAGGCATACCGAAATTATATTCAAGGTTTTCTTTAGTATTTCTACCTTTTTGAATACCTATTATCATAACAGGTTTGCCATTGATTTTTGCTAAACCACCAATAATTGCTCTGTCGTCCATGCCTTCTCTGTCACCATGAAGTTCAATAAAGTCTTCGCACATAAGATCGACATAATCAAGAAATTTTGGTCTTTCTGCATGTCTTGCGATTTGTAGTTTTTGTGAAGGTTTCAATTTTGAATATAACTCCTTTTTATAATCTTCAGCTTGCTTCTCGAAAGTTTTAATTTGGGATTCCATATCAAGTCCGGAAGCTTCGCTCATTTTTTTAAGTTCATCTATTTTATTTTGTATATCTATGATTGGTTTTTCAAAATCTAATACTATTGCCATTTCTTATACCCTTTTTATTATGCCCCGTGCATATCTAAAATATTTGCCAGTGTTTTTCTTAAATTTTTACGTTTAGAAACGATATCAACTTGTCCGTATTTTAGTAAATATTCTGCCGTTTGGAAGTCAGAAGGCAGTTTTTGACGGATAGTTTGTTCAATAACTCTTCTGCCTGCAAATCCGATTCTTGCTCCTTGTTCTGCAATAATAATATCACCTAAAGTCCCAAAACTTGCAGTGATACCACCGAAAGTCGGTTCAGTTAGCAAGTTAATGTATAAAAGTCCTGCTTCGTCTAATTTGCCTACCGCGCAAGAAGTTTTAGCCATTTGCATCAAACTTAGCGCACTTTCTTGCATTCTTGCACCACCTGAAGAGGTAATTGCAAGTACAGGAAGCTTCAACGCAAGAGCTTTTTCCATTATTCTTGTTACTTTTTCACCAACAACAGAGCCCATTGAACCGCCCATATAATCGAAATCCATTACTGCTACTGCAAGTTTGTGTCCTTCGATTTTAGCTAAACCTGTAATTACAGCTTCATCTAATCCTGTTTTGTCATGAGCTTTTTTAAGTCTTTCTGCATAAGACTCTGTATCCACAAAGTTTAATGGGTCAGTAGGTTTTACACCTTTGAAAAGTTCTTCGAAAGAATCTTTATCAAACAATTGTGAGATACGAGTTCTTGCATTTATTCTGAAATGGTAATCACAGTGAGGACATACCATCATGTTATCTTCTAATTCTGTTTTTAGTATTTGAGATTCGCAGTGAACACACTTAACCCATAGTCCGGGATTTGAGTCTTCAAGCCCTCTCATTTCCTTAGCACGTCTTTCGATTTGTGCTTCTTTACGTTTATCAAACCATTCTTGTATTGACATATTTTCTCTTTTCCGGCAAACGCCGTCCTTTACTCCATTTGGGCCACATATTATCCCATATTACATGAGTATTTTACATCAAACATATCGATATGACATTATATGTTAAGCTAATGTTAATAAATTTACTTGACTGATAAGCTGGAAACAGTTTATATTATTAGCAAAATAAGGAGAATATATGAAAAAAATTTTGTTAATATTATCTGCACTATTAATTATGAGTCCTGTAATAGCAAAAAGTGTTAAAGTCGAAGCTTTATCAAACTTTTCAACGGCGAATCCAACGAAAACTTGGAAAATTAAGGTTCTTGAAGGTTTTGTAGCGGATAATGGTGTTGCCGTGCATCCTAATACGATTATTGAAGGTAAAGTTGTTGATGTAACTTCACCAAAGCGCTTGAAACGTGCCGCTTCTTTCACTTTTGTACCGCAGACTTATTATGATCCGCAAGTTGGTGTTACAAAAGACGTAAAGCGTGATTTTCAAGGTAAATATAGTGCAAGAAGTGAATTAGACGCAAAAACCGTTGCAAAAAAAGGAGCATTAACTGCCGGAAATATTCTTGTCGGAGCTTTTGTGGCTCCTGCGGTTGGGCTTGTTGAAGGTGCTGTCAAAAACGGAGAAGGTAATCGTGCAAAATCAGCAGTTGTTTCGGCTTACGAAAACACACCGCTTTCTTTAGCAAATAAAGGTAAAGAGTTAGAGTTTTCAAGAGGACAAGTGTTTATCATGAACTTCAAACTTCGTAGCGAGGAAGAAATCCAAGAAGATTTGCCTAATTATAGCTATGAAATCGTGAACGATTAAATTATGTTAACTACACCTAAGTTTTTGCTACCTAAAAACTAAAAAAGCACGAAAAATTGTCATTTTTCGACTTTTTCCGCATCCTCATTAAGCAATTTTTATACAGGAAAAAACTTAATTATATTGTGTAAAATGTGGAAGTGGATTATTGATTAATATAAAACCGATAGTAAAATTTATTGCACATCAAAACGTAACCTGCTCAAGATTTGTTCAAAGGCCGGTTGTTAAAGAAATTAACGCAGTTAGCTTCAAAAAT
>CAYSIO010000213.1:0-2919 GCA_964431115.1 uncultured Vampirovibrio sp. | reverse complement strand
ATTTCGAAGAGTTTGATAAACAAATTGAGGCTTGCTATATAGATAAAAAGAATGAGCCTATTCGCGGAACAAATGCTTCAATGAAAGTATTTCTTAATAAGCTCTATTTGACAGACGGGTTTGAAATTCCTATAAAAGCTTATATTTCAACATCTAATAATAATCTGATAGGTGGTGAATTAACAGCTCCGGAATCTTACAACAGGATTCCGCATTATCAAAGATGGACGATGTTTAGAGCATTTGGGGTTCTTCAATGTGTTCCGGGCGCTCAAAGAAAAATGGGTGAGCATATTACGATTTCAGCAGGTGCTAATTTAGTATTAGTTTTAGTTGCTCCTATTAATATGACACATACCGTAATAAATTGACAAAATCTGCTGAGAATATAAAATATTATTATAGGGGAGGGTATCTATGAATAAAAAACTTACTGCTATTGTTTTAGCTTTAAATATTTGCTCAATGAATTTAGCTATTGCATCGACTAATTATTCTTATCAACCAGTACAGGTTAATAATGCTCAAAATTATCAATATGTTCAACATCCATTACAGACATCTAATAATACTTTGCAAGGAAATGTTGTTATGGTTCCGGCTGGCGCAACCGTTAAGGCTATGCTAACAGCTCCTCTTTCTTCTGAGTATACTACCTCAGGTCAAACCGTAAGTCTTGCTCTTAATAACGATTTTTACTACGGAGATAAGTTAATTGCTCCTGCAGGAAGTACTGTTTACGGAACGGTTATTGAATCCTCTAAAGCAAAAAGAGGCAGTATTAACGGTAAATTGTGTGTAAGGTTTACTCAAATTTACACACCTTATGGAACACAAATCCCTATTTCTGCCGTAATTAAGACTGATGACTCTTCAGGAGTGTTAGTTGGCGGAACAAAAATGGATGTAACAAAGGAATATACAAAAGATTTAGCTGCAGGCTCTGCAGCAGGTGCTTTATCAGGGCTTGTATTCGGTGCGCTTGCCGGTGGTGATGTCGGACGTGGTGCAGCATTAGGTACAGCTGTCGGTGCCGGTGGTGGCTTAGTTAAATCTGTTTGGGATAAAGGTAATAACGTAGAAATCCCTGCAAATGCAACTATTGATATTATGCTTACTCAGCCAATTACAGTAAGTTCTTATTCATATCAATATGAAAATTAGCAGAGAAATCTATTCTATAGGATAATTAAAAAACTTTTTTGAAATATTATTCTGTAATTGTACAAAAAGAGAGAAATTAAGTGTCATTAATAAGCAATAAAAATTTTATACTAGACGATGAAGACGATAAGGATATAGGAAACTATACCCTACCGTCTCTTGTCACAAATAAGCCTGAAGTTATCCCTATAAAAAAATCTATGACAGGTTCGGTTGTTTTACACTTTGCTGTTCCGACTTTAGTCTGGATAATTTCAATTGTATTGCTTTTAATGGGGATTAATTTAAATTTATTCAATAAGATAAAACATCAGCCTAAAAAAGACATTGAATTTGTACTTGTTGATAAACCCGGAAAACCAAGAGACCCTAATACAAAGAATCGTTCTGATATGGATTCCAGAAGCGGAGGGGTAAATGATCCTAAGCGTAAAGTCTCGATGCCTTCTCCTAAACCGCAGAAACAACAAAAACCTTCTGCTGCAGCAAGCAGTGCAAATAAGATTATAAAAAAACAACAGCAACAGGTAAAACAGCAAGCTGTTCAAAAACCAAAACCACAGGCACAACCGAAGCCCGTAACTGAACCTGTAGAGCAGCCAAAGGTTATTGATAAGCCTTCTCCTGCAAAACCTGCACCGCCTACTCCAAGGCCAAGTGCGAGACCTACAAGCTCTCCGGCTCCGGTTGCAAAACCTACATCACCGTTCAACGTACCTGCTCCGAAAGCGGCTCCTGTTGGTAAAACATTATCTACAGGACCTATTGGCGGAACTTCTGCACCGTCAGGTCTAGCTAAATCCGGTGCAGTTGGAGGACCTGTTACAAGTTCAGGAGCTTATGCTCCAAGACCTTCATTGTCACCATCTTCAGGTGGTAGCTCAGGACAGTTATCCAGAGGAACTTCTGCAGGTGGTACAGGTAATGTCGGCAATCCTGGCGGTGGCGGAGGTGCACCTGGTATTGATGCTCTTAGAGAACCTGATTTCGGTCCTTATATGAGAGAATTACAAAGACGTATTAAACTAAATTGGGATCCTCCAAAAGGTAATGAAAGTAAAACGGTTGTTTTATTATTCAAAATAGCTCGTGACGGTCGTTTGTTATCTTGTAGAGTTCATAAAAGCTCTGGTTTACCATCAGCAGACCAGGCTGCTCTAAAAGCTGTTGAATTAACGGCGCCATTTAGACCATTGCCGGCTGATTTTAAAGGACAAAATATTGATATCCAGTTTACGTTTGATTACAGAGTATTTGGAGCATCAAGGTATTAGGGGTAAATTTTTAGTTAATTATTAAGATAAGAATAATATAAACGAGTATAAGGGGATAAAATTATGGATTTATTATTACATTCAATTCAATTAGATTGGCCGGTATTATTACCGATTTTCTTGTGTTCAATCGCAACTGTAGCTGTTGCAATCGACAGAGTTGCTTTCTATAAAGCAAACAAAAGAAATGTAATTGAATTTATACCAAGATTACAAAAAGAATTAGCTAAGAATAACCTTATGGGTGCTCAAAACTTAGCGGTCCAATGTGGTGGTATTATTGGTGAAGTGACAGAAGAGGCTGTAAGAATTTTTTCTGAACAGAAAAAAGGTTTTTCTCGTTCTTTTGATATCGCTTCGGCTTTAGCTACAAGAAAATTAGAACACAGATTAACTATCTTGGGTACAATTGGTGGCGTAGCTCCATTCTTAGGCTTGTTTGGTACTGTCGTAAGAATTCTTTATACATTCCAAGATTTAG
>CAYSIO010000212.1:0-2938 GCA_964431115.1 uncultured Vampirovibrio sp. | reverse complement strand
TCCGGTATATTTAAGCAAAGACAACAGATATTTTCAAGACAAATATCAGGGAATTCCGTTGGAAGGCTATACAAAAGTCGTTGAAAAAATGTTAGCTCATAAAAATATTAAAGTTAAACTCAATACTGATTATAAAAATATAAAATCAGAAAATTTTGACAGAATTTTTTATACAGGTCCGATTGACGAATTTTTCAACTATGAATTTGGACAATTGCCATATAGAAGTGTAAATTTCAAATTCGAAGAATATGATAAGGAATATTATCAGTCTAATGCTTGCGTTAATTATCCTTGCAATTATGATTTTACAAGAATTCATGAATACAAGCATTATCTGGACGATAAGTCTTCTAAGACAGTTATTGCAAAAGAATACTCTGAGTTCTTTGAATTAGGCAAAAATGAAAGATATTATCCGATTCCAAAAGATGAAAATACAGAACTGTATAATAAGTATCTAAATAAAGCGAAAGAATTGAAAAATGTGTATTTCTTAGGCAGACTTGGCGATTACAAATATTATGATATGGACAAAGCTATAGCACGAGCGCTAGAGTTGTTTGAGGAGATAGCGAAATAATGCCAAAAGTATCAATTATCATACCAATATACGGGGTAGAAAAATATATACACAAAGCATTAAACAGCGTATTAAATCAAACCTTGCATGACATAGAAATTATCCTTATAGATGACGGTGGAAAAGATAAGTGTCCACAAATTATTGATGAATATGCACAAAAAGATAAAAGAGTTAAAGCATTTCATAAAGAGAATGGCGGATACGGAGCGGCGTGTAACTTCGGTTTAAATGTTGCGACAGGAGAATACGTTGCAATTTTCGAACCAGATGATTACATTGCTCCTAAAATGTATGAAGACTTATACAACATCGGTAAAAATTTTAACTCAGATATTGTAAAATCTTGTTTTTACCACAATATACAAGAAAATGCTAAAATCGAAAAGGCTGATTGGGACAATGAATTAATTCCAAAAGACAAGTCATTTACACTAGAAGAGTGTAGTTTATTCTTGTATTATCATCCAAGCATATGGACTTGTATCTATAGGAGAGAGTTTCTAAAAGAACATAATATTCAATTTATAGAAGCACCCGGTGCAGGTTGGACCGATAATCCTTTCCAGGTACAAACATTATGCTTAGCCAAAAAAATTAATTACACACCTGAAGCGTACTATTATTGGAGACGACTCTACAGAAATCATTCATTCGAATTAAAAGATTATACACTACCATTTATTAGAAGTAATGAGATTCATAATTGGTTGTCAGAAAATCTCATAAATAATGTTGATATAATGACCAATTTGGCAAAAAGAGAGCTAAATTATATTAATATTGTATTAGGCATGACAAACATTTCTGATAAAAAAGATTGCTTCCAACGTATCAAAAACTTATGTACAACAATTTATAAAAACAATAATAATATCTCAAAGAATTTAACTAATAAAGAAAAGTTTCAACTTTGGTTTTATTCAAACTTGCCATACTTAGCTTATCTCAATAAACAATTCATTTATTTAAGAAAAAAAATTGTAACAATCCGTTGGAACAAGGATGCACGATTAATAAAAATCGCAGGCAAGGTTTTATATAAAAAATAAGAAGGTAATTATATGAACAATTACGAAAAAGAGCTTTTTGAAATAAAAGAACAGCTTGAAAATTACAATAAAAATCTTAACGTCTTAGAAACAGATAATTATAATAAACTAAAAGAAGAACTTGATAATTATAATGCTGAGCTTGCACTTATTAAACAACAAAATCAAGACTTCTTTTATGATAACCTTGCTAAAAGATTACATCCAACAGTTTTTGGCAAATATAAAGATATTAATAAAGGCAAAAGCGTTGTTTTATTTGCTTGCGGTCCTTCTGCTCAATACTACGAAGTAATAAAGGAGGCGTCGCACGTAGCGCTTAACAATGCTATTCTTTTTGACAAGGTAAAATTCGATCAAATATTTATGCACGATGATATTGCAGTTGCCAGAATGCCAGAATTGATGAAAAACTACGATGCAGAAAAATTCTGCGCATATATGCCTAGCCCATATTGTGTAAAAAGGTCTGTTAGAAAAGATAGTATTATCCATATTAACGCAAAGCAGTTTATAGTATCCGATCCGTATTTATTCTGGGCTGATTGGGATTGTCCTTGCGTTATTAACCCTGATATAACTAAAGGTTATATCTATGATCGAGGTGGTGGAACTGTATTCTCAGCTTTACAATTTATTCTTTTTACAAACCCTAAAAAACTTTATCTGGTTGGTTGTGATTGCTCTTCAGAAGGTTATTTCTGGGGAAATGAAAAAATTGGTTCAAATTATTTACTAGGAAACACTTTGGGGCTATGGAAATGTGCAGCTCAAGTAATGCGTTCATTATATCCAGACCTAGAAGTATATTCAATAAACCCTGTTAATCTAAAGGGTACATTCAACGATATTTATACAAAAAGTTATGTAGAAGCTCATCCAGAGTTAAAAAAAGAAAATATAACAATATATGGATAAAAAAAAAGAGGGTTAATTCCCTCTTTTTTAAATATGTTTTTCAATATTTGTAATTATTGAAGATTTTGGCATCAAACCGACAAGCCTCTCAACCGCTTCACCATTTTTAAACACCATCAAAGTTGGCAAACCGCTCACTTGATACTTTTTCGCCATTTCTAAGTTTTCATCTGTATTAATTTTTGCAAATTTTACATTTGTACTTAATTCGGATTCAACTTCTTCTAATAATGGCGCTAATTTTCTGCAAGGACCGCACCAGTTAGCAAAAAAATCTACAACAGTAACACCGTTATGTGCCAAAACTTCATTATCAAAATTTTCAGAATTAATTTCTAAAACCATAATTAAAACTCCTTCTTTTTAATATTCACCCCTCTATATT
>CAYSIO010000211.1:0-2997 GCA_964431115.1 uncultured Vampirovibrio sp. | reverse complement strand
TGAAAGAATTATTAAAGCAGATATTACAAGCAGGAAACTTCATGGTGGGCATGGTAACGCTATTGCCCAAGTTTATAACCACATGATTATGCCACTTGCAAATGAAAGAGACAAGCAAACTCAAGTAAAATGGGGCAAAAAAGATTTTGAATACAGATTTGGCAGAGAACCTGAAGGTATGTGGCTTGCAGAAACCGCAGTTGATGACGACACATTAAGAGTTCTTGTTGAAAACGGTATCAAATTTACGATTCTTTCACCATATCAAGCGCAAAGAATCAGAAAAGAAGGTGAAGAAAACTGGCAAGACGTAAGTTGGGGTAATATAGACCCTGCACGCTCTTATCGTTATTACATAAAATCAGCTCCGGGTAAATTTATTGACTTATTCTTCTATGACGGAGCAATTTCTAAATCTGTTGCTTTTGATGAATTGCTTAAAGACGGCAATAAATTTGTTAATCGTTTAAAAGACGGCATTTCGACTTTAAGAAATTATCCGCAACTTATAAACATCGCGACTGACGGCGAAAGCTACGGGCACCACACAAAATTCGGTGATATGGCTTTAGCATATGCAATGAAACTAAAAGTGAAAGATGCCGGATTTATTTTCACGAATTATGGTGAATATTTAGAAAAATACAGAAGCAACTGGGAAGTTGAAATAAAACCTGTTTCTTCTTGGAGTTGTTTTCATGGCGTTGGCAGATGGTCCGATGACTGCGGTTGTTCAACAGGCGGACATCCGGGTTGGAATCAAAAATGGAGAAAACCGTTAAGGGAAGCGCTTGATTATTTAAGAGATGAATCTTGTGCAATATTCAAAAAATGCGGTAAAAAATATTTCTTGAACCCTGAACTTGCAAGAGATAACTACATTTCAGTTATCTTAGACAGAAGCGAAAACAGTGTAAAATCTTTCCAAGAAGAATTCTTTGTGCCGGATTTGGATAATGAACAAAAAGTTCGAGCTATGGAGCTTCTAGAAATCCAAAGACAAGCTATGCTTATGTATACAAGCTGTGGTTGGTTCTTCTCTGAAATTTCAGGAATTGAAACTGTGCAAATTATGAAATACGCAGCTCGAGTAATGCAACTTTCAAAAGCATTTACGAAGAAAGATTTTGAACCAAGATTTTTAGAAATCTTATCAGAGGCAAAAAGCAACCTTCCTGAATTCGGTTCTGGTAAAGATGTTTACGAGAGATTTGTGAAACCTTCTGTTGTAACACCAAAACAGATTGTAAGTCTTTGGGCAATTTCTTCTCTATATTCTGACGTTGAAGATGAAGAAATGGTATATTGCTACAAAATCAAAAAACATTCTTACAAGAAGGTTCAGAAAGGAAATTCAAAACTTGTAATCGGGCATATTGAAGTGAAATCAATGGTTACTTTGGAAAAATCTAACCTAGTATTTGCTCTTCTACAATTCTCAGGTGGTGATTTCCACTGTGCAATTAAGGAATACAGTGATAACTTTATGGAGACAAGAAAAGAATTAATAAGAACTTACCTAGTTTCTCCGCTTACAGAAATTATTAGAACTATTGATAACTATTTTGGTAAAGAATACTTTACGCTTAAAGATATTTTTATTGAAGAAAGACGTAAAATCCTTCAAACAATGCTAAAAGGCAAGTTGAAAAACTTTGCTAATACTTATGAACAGATGTATAACGAAGGCAAAGGCTCAATTTATCATATGCAGACTTTAGGTTTAGACATTCCGCACGAGTTCAGAATCTCTGCAGAATATGTACTTACAAAACAATTTAACGAATTATTTGTTGATTCAAAAGGCTTTATAAGTGCTGATATATTACAACAGGCGTCTGATATTCTATTTGAGGCAAAAAGAATCGGTATTGAAATTGACAAGACTTCTACCGCAAAAATATTCAGTAAGAAAATTGCTCAAAACGTTAGCAGACTAGCTTATGCGTTAGATATACAACAAGTTGATGCGACTCTTGAGCTACTTGATTGTATTTCAAAACTTGAACTAAGCGTTGATATTGCGGAAGCCCAGAATTATTTCTTCTCAAAAATTGTAAATAATATAGAAGAATTAATCCAGAATATGACTTGTTCTGCTGATAGAGAACTTGTCACAATGCTTTTTGAAATCGGTGAAAATCTTAACATTAATATGGATTACTACAAACAACAATTTAACAAAGCATTGGTTCGTAAAGGGTAGTACAGTTTCCCCGCCCCTTGAGGGAGGGGATTGAGGGGTGGGGTAAATGCAAAATACTTTCGGAATTGACAAAAGCTGGATAGATGCAGGATTAGATATTGATTTAATCCGAGAAGTTATGAGTGTTGTTGCTCAAAAACGCAAAGACAGAGAAATTCTGCCTGCGCATGATGATGTTTTGAACGCAATTAAATTAACTTCTTTAGATAATGCAAAAGTCCTTATAATCGGACAAGACCCTTATCCAAGCGCAGAACATGCACATGGATTGGCGTTTTCAAGTCTTTCCGCTAAGACACCGGCTAGCTTGAAAAACATATTCAAAAAGCTTCAAGAAGACTTTCCTGAAGGTAAGTACGAGTCAAACACTTTGACAGAATGGGGTAAACAAGGTGTTATTCTTCTTAACACAGCCCTTACGTTTGAAGGCAAGGATACAAAGCTTTTGAAAGAACATACAAAGCTTTGGGAGCCGGTAATTAAAAATATTTTTGAAGTTTTGATAAAACGAAATAAGACCCTTGTTGTAATGCGTTGGGGAAATTATGCACAAACAGTCGGTGAATGTTTTACTAATAAACCCAATATTTACCCACTTGATACAACACATCCTTCGCCGTTTTCAGCACGCAACGGTTTTTTGACTTGCGACCACTTCAAAAAATGCAACGAAATACTTGGAAAAGATGCTATTTGTTGGAATACATAAATTGTTGTTTTCTTAAAAAATACGTTTTATTGTTGGTTTAAATTCGACTTTCATTCTTTATCCTTGATGATAAATTTGCTAA
>CAYSIO010000210.1:0-2999 GCA_964431115.1 uncultured Vampirovibrio sp. | reverse complement strand
CCCAAAAACATAAAGAACACAAGAGATGGCATTCCCAGCTTATTAGAGAATTTGTTTGTAATTATACAAGAAAATATTACTATTGCGCTAAAAAGTATTAAAACTGACATAAAACTATAATACCATATTTACCGAATTCTTAAAACTACTTCAAAGGATTATACAAAACACGCCTTAATTGCTTCTATCATAGAATCAGGATTAGCAATATCTTTACCGGCTATATCGAAAGCCGCCCCATGACTTGGCGAAGTTCTTATAATATCTAATCCTATTGTCATGTTAACCGTTTTTTGGGAAGCAACGGCTTTAATCGGGATTAACCCTTGATCATGGTAACACGCTATATAACAATCATAAGGCATCTTATTGCCATTTATATAATCCTGTACTCCTTTTACAAAAAGCGTATCAGCAGGCATCGGATTTGTAATATTAATCCCCCTTTTGCGCAACATTTCAACTGCAGGAATCATAGCTTTCGTTTCTTCAGAACCTATAACACCGTTTTCTCCGGCATGAGGATTCAGGGCACAAAGAGCGAAGGAAGGTTTATTTATATTCAATTTATTTTGAAAATAACTTCTTAACCTCTCCACTTTTTCTAAAATAAGCTCTCTTGAAATTGCAACATCTTTTAAAGCAATGTGACGAGTCAAAAGCAAAACTCTAAAATCTTTTGAAACAAATAACATTTCAGCCTTTTGATTATCGTGAGCTAAAAAATGTTCCAAAACTTCTGTCTGCCCGTTAAATTTATGTCCTGCCAGATGCATTGCTTCTTTTGAAGTTGGAGCAGTGACAATAAACTTTGGCTTTATTTCACAAGCTTTTTCCAAACACCTAAACGCAAAATCTCCCGCCTCAGAAGCAATACAACCCGGTTCAATTTTCCCTTCATAATCAACTTCTAAAATTTCATAATTATTATTCAATTTCCCATAACGATTTATGATTTTAGAATTTGAAATTATTAAAATGTTTTTTGCAGGTAAATTTAAAAGATTAAGAGCTTTTATTGTAATTTCAGCTCCTATACCATTTGGATCACCTGTCAGAATTGCAATTTTTTCGGAATAATTACTCATGACGCACCAAATAATTAAGTATTTCTATTAAAGTATTACTGTTACCTAAATTGCCGGATTTTGTAATAATCCACTTATGATTAATATCAAAACAAATTGAAATAGCAGGAGCAACTTCGTCAACAAGCTGTAATTCATTAGAATCAATAGCCTTACAACATTTATAAGATGTCTCACCACCAAGCGTAATTAAGATTACTTCAAGTTTTTCTGTTACTTTTTGCGTTAAATCTGCAAGATAATCCGTTATCATACTTGCAAACTTTTCTTTTGTTAGTTCTGCATTAAAAGAATCCTCTGAAAAACCGTCGAAATTAGCAATTAAATCTGAAGTGTGAACACATACTGTCACGCCGCTTTTTAAGTTTGTAATTATTCGCTCGACCAAGCTTTCACTTACACCATTAAGGATTTCTGCACTTTCTAAAGCTATAAAATTAACATCGTCATAATCATCAGATTGCTCTAGCTTCTTAATTTGATTTGCAGTAATTTGAGTAGCTGTTCCTGATACTATAAATTTTGGTAGCTTATCAATACTTACATTTACCCCTTCTTTTTCAATTCCAGCAAGCCAATACTTAGAAAGGACTTGGGCTCCGGCTGCAGTACCGGTAGGTAATATTTTTTTATCGCATTTTTTTATTGCTAAAGCAATTTGTTCTAAATCAATAAGAGAAGTAGAGTCTGCAACAATAAGCCTTTTTCCTTCATTAATAAGCTCATTAATTCTCATTAAAATAGGACCCGCTCCATTCATTACCGTGCGCAAATCAATAGTTCCGACGATATCTGCGGATTCTTCTCCTAATTGAGATTGCAAAAGAGTAGGCACATGCGATTCCGTAATTGGTGAGTGCGGATCGATTGCCATCTCGGTTCTGCCAATTGGCACTCCTTTTGCCATATGATATCCACCAACAGTAATCCTTCCTTCTTGAGGAAATGCAGGCATAATAATAGCAGCATCGTAATCAAGAATATTTAACATTGTAAGCGTTTCAAGAGCTATATGACCTCTCAAAGTTGAATCAATCTTTTTGTAGTAAAAATCAAAAGAAAAATTCTCGGTAAAAGTGCTTACAGCTTTTTCGACCCTTGAAATTGCAACTTCAGGAGGAACATTCCTTGATTCGCTTGATAAAGCCCAAACTTCAGCACCTGCCTTAACTTTAGGAGCACATTCGCTATCCAATAAAATCTTTGTATTCGCGCCTTTTTGGTGAAACTGTAAGGCTGTGTCATTTGCGCCTGTTAAATCATCCGCAATTATTCCTACTAAATCAGAAAATATCATTATTCAGCGTCTCTTTTTGAACCTAATAGTCTTACATTATTAGCAATAACTAAAAATCTTTCTTTTTCTTCGCCGGTATTATCGGTCCATTTACTGATTGAAATTCTACCGTCAACAACAACTTGTCTGCCTTTTTTAATATATTCACCGGCAAATTCAGCCTGTTTATCCCAGACCTCAATATTAAACCAATCAGTTACTTCTTCTTTTGTTTTGGAATCCCATCTTCCGACTGCAAGTGAAAAAGTAGTTTTTACTTTTCCTGATTCAAAATATCTGATTTCTGCATCTTGTCCTGCTCTACCAATTACTGTTACCGTATTCATTTATATTCTCCTTAAAACTATTTTTTTTCTGCTTTTGGGTCTGTTTCTTCAACTTTTACTCTGTTTTTTAATAATTTTTCAACATCATAAGATTCATCAATATAGACAATCTTAGCTGATTTCATTAACCCGTCGGTAAGGTTTTTAAGCACCTTAATTTGTTCTTGGGTTTCAAGATAAAATTTAACTTCATCTTTAACTTTATTAAAAGGTGTTGTTCCTGCTTCAATTCTATCTGTTACCTTGATTATATGATAACCGTAATTTGTAACCACTAAATTATCACTT
>CAYSIO010000209.1:0-3000 GCA_964431115.1 uncultured Vampirovibrio sp. | reverse complement strand
TAACAAAAGAACTTAAAATATAATGTTAGAAAAGAACAAAGTACAACCCATTATTATTAATAAAATTAGGAATTCTGAAATTATGAAGAAACAATTATGCTATTTACTTGCAATGTTTTTCTTACTCTCGTTGAGTGAAGCAAAAGCTGATCCGTTTGCCGGTGGGGTAAATGCAAGTGTAGGTGGATATGATGCCGGTGCTTTCAATAAAATGGAGCAATCGCAAATCAACAATTACCACTTGGAAAAAAGCTATATTCACTCTCTTGATCACGTAACGAAAGATGAAAGCATTTATGATGCTTCTATAGAAGAAAACGTTGCCAGAGAAGGTGTACTATATAATCCACACTTCTTGTTAGAAAAGATTAATTTTGAAGGAAATACTCAAATTTCTGAAGAAGAGCTAACAAAGCTTGCTTTAGAAGTTTTAGGCGAAGATATTTTCTTTGACGAACTTTTAGAAGTTTGTTCAAAAGTAACTAACTTATACCACGAAAGAGGCTATTTAACTTCTTATGCAACAGTTCCACCTCAAAGAATTGTGGACGGTGTTGCTACTATTAAGATTATCGAAAGTAAAGTCGGCGAACTTAATATTGAAGGCGAAAAATGGACTCGTGAATGGTATTTAAGAAATATTATTATGGGTAAAGCAGGGCTTAGAGAGGGTGATGTTTTCAATGCTAAAAACCTTCAAAGAGCTATGAAAGAAATTAACCGTGAAGATTACGTTAAAGTACAAACGGAAGTTGAACGTGAGGCTGTAGGTGAAGAAAATACTGCAATTACTCTTAATGTAAGAGATAGATTCCCTGTTAATCTTGGCTTTATGTATGATGACTACGGTCGTTCTTATACCGGCGCTCAAAGGGTTTCATTCCTTGTTGGTATGGATAACTTAACCGGTCTTGGTGATAAAATTTACGGCGGAACAATTCTATCATCCGGTTCAACAGGCTGGATGGCAGGTTATTCTCTTCCTGTGAGCTCATATGGCACAAGATTATCATTCGACTTCTCGGATTCACACGTGCACTTAGGTGGTCCTTACAAAGGAATGGGTGTAAAAGGTAACGCACAAAGTTATTTCTTTAAATTAACTCACCCGCTAATCCAAACAGCTAAATCAGACTTATTTGTATATTCAGGCTATGATTACGTGAATGCAAGTACTTCTTGGAATCCGGGCGGAATGAGAAGTTATTTGTCTGATTATAACTTACACGTATGGCGTTCAGGTTTATACGGTATGACTGATGATGATTACGGTCGTTGGATTGGAAACTTAGCTCTTGACTTTGGTATGGGCGGAACAGATCATATGAACTCAATCAGCGATACTACATTCTTTAAAGTTGGTGCAAGTGCAACTCGTGTTCAACGCTTGTTTACAAGAAGTATGGGTATTGTAAGAGTCAGCGGACAATATTCACCTAACAAATTGTTCGCAGCTGAACAAATGCAACTCGGTGGTCCTTACACGCTAAGAGGTTATCAACCGGCTGAATTAATCGGTGACTATGGTGTATCAGGTACTATTGAATACAGAACACCTATTCCGTTCTTAGATAGAGTTTGGCCTTGGTTAGATGACAGACTAAGATTCGCAATGTTCTACGATTGGGGCTACATTGGAGAAAACGGAAATATGTATAATTATCCGCAATCATTCTTACACAGCGTAGGCTTTGGCGGTTACTTCAACGTAACTGACTGGTTAACAGCTCAAGTCGGTGTAGGCTTCCCATTCGGAAATGATTATCGTGAAAACACTGCAAGATTCTACTTCTGTATTAATTCTGACTTAGACAGATTAATTCCGTTGAGAAATCCTGAAAAATTATAAGAAACAAAAAGATATAAAACGAGGGTGGCATATAGTCACCCACGTTTTGTATTGTAAAAGTTAATTTTTTGTTATTCTAGAGCTCTCTGCGTCCTTCGATTGCTCGTGCCAGTGTTACTTCATCTGCATATTCTAAATCAGCACCAACAGGAAGTCCGAATGCAATTCTGGAAATTTTGATTCCAAAAGGCTTAATAAGCTTTGTTAAATACAAGCTTGTTGCCTCGCCTTCTACGGAAGGAGAAAGGGCTAAGATAACTTCTTGTACTTCATCGTTGGTTAATCTTGTTAAAAGCTCTTTTATACGAATATCTTCTGCACCAATTCCGTCCATTGGTGAAATAAGACCTTGTAAAACGTGATAAAGCCCTCTATATTCGTTTGTTTTTTCGATAGCGATTAAATCTTTTGTTTCTGCAACTACGCATATTACAGAGCGGTTTCTGTTGTTGGATTCACATATTTCACATGGGCTTTGTGTGGATATATTAAAGCAGATATCACAAGTCTTAGCACTGCGTTTTGCGTTCAATATAGCATTAGCGAATTTTTCGACTTCTGAATAAGGCATTTTTAAAACCTGAAAAGCCATCCGTTGAGCTGACTTTGGTCCAACGGACGGAAATTTTTGAAATTGTTCTATTAATGCTGCTATGCTTTTTGGATAGATCAAAACTAGCCCCCACCCTAGCCCTCCCCCTCTAACGGGAGGGAATGTATTTTATTTACCCCCTATAGTGTTAGTCCTGGGATGTTTACTCCACCGGTTACAGATTTCATTTTAGCTTCCATTTCTGATTTTGATTTATCTGTAGCTGTTTTCATAGCAGAAGCGATTAAATCTTCCAACATTTCAATGTCGTCAGATGAAACTGCTGAAGGATTTTCCGGATTAATAGCTTCAGCTGATAATTTAATTGATTTAAATTGACCTTTGCCGTCGCAAATTACAGAAACGGAACCGTTACCTGCAGAGCCTTCAATACTCATATTAGTTAATTCATTTTGAGCATCAACTAATTTTTTTTGTATATTTTGTGCTTGTTTCATCATATTCATCATGTTCATCATAATTTTATCCTCCGTTATTTTATCTGATATCATTTATTAAGCAGGTAGTTATAACTACAAGCCCAATATATTTTACCCCT
>CAYSIO010000208.1:0-3029 GCA_964431115.1 uncultured Vampirovibrio sp. | reverse complement strand
ATTTTTTATATCAAGAGTTTTTTTACCTCTCCATTCATTCAAGACCTCAACGAAACGTGACATATGAGTTCCTTTATAGTGAGCAGGTAATGTTACACCACAAGTTGCAGAAGCATAAATAACCTTATCTTCTGCATCTTTTCTCTGTATAACGATAGGTAGTTCAAAGTCTTTTATACCGACTTTTTGTATCTCCACCCCTCTTGAATCTGCTTGGTTTTGAACGTCTTTCACTAGATTTCAACCCCTTCAAAAGATTTTTGTTCGAGCGCAATAAGAAGTTTTAAAGCAGCGACCCTTTGAATATTTGCAGGTGCGTTTCTAAGAAGTTCTACCCCTTTTAACATCATTGGATCATTGTCGTACCAACGATTTCCTTTACCTTGATAAGTGTTGATGATTTCGTAAACGTGGTCAATAACCTCTCCCGCAACTTGTTCTTGTAACTTCAATAAGAAATCTGTTGCTTCTGATTTAGTATTGTCAGGTTGTAGTCTTAAAAGTTCTAAAGCCTCTTTTAAAATAGGATCACTATCATACCAACGTTTGTTAATCATCTCTTCCTCGCTTTTCTTTTGTTTATCTTTTCTTGAATATATTGTATAATAAACAAGTGAATAAGTGAATAAGTGAATAAGTGAATAAGTGAATAAGTGATTTAATTCGCTACGCTCATGTAAATTTTTGTAACCACTTATTATCTTATATACTTATAAACTTTGTATAAGGTAAGCCTATTACCCTCGCCCTTGATGGGAGAGGGGTAGGGGTGAGGGTGTATATGAAAAAATTTCTATTAATCAACGGCGCTAATTTAAATATGTTAGGCATAAGAGAGCCTGAAAAATATGGGGGAAAATCTTTAAAAGAGATTGAAGATGCCGTTATTTCAAGAGGTAAAGAACTCGGAGCTGAAGTTGATGTTTACCAAAGCAATATTGAAGGCGAAATCGTAGAAAAAATCCAACAAGCAAGGGGTGTTTATAACGGCATCATAATAAATGCAGGCGGTTATACACACACAAGCGTCGTTATTCGTGATGCAATTTCTGCAGTTCAAATTCCGACTATTGAAGTTCATATGACAAATATCCACGCGAGAGAAGAATTTAGACACACCTCGCTTTTAAGCGGTGTTTGCAAAGCAATCGTAGCGGGATTCGGGGAAGATAGTTATATTCTAGCACTGGAAGGATTGGTAAAAGATTTGTAATCCCTATACTTTTACCCCAAATTGTGTCATAATAATAGAGAAGAGTATAGAAAGAGGTCTTTGAACAAATGTACAATTTCCCGTTTGAGCTGGATGATTTTCAAAAAGAAGCTTGTGAGTGTATTTCTAATAAAAAAAGTGTTGTAGTTTGTGCTCCGACAGGTGCAGGAAAAACCGTTATCGCTCAACACGCGATTCATTGCGCGCTCAAAGAAGGGAAAAAAGTTTTTTACACAACTCCGCTAAAAGCTCTTTCTAATCAAAAGTTTAATGACTTTTCTGAAAAATACGGCTCAGATAAAGTAGGTCTTTTAACGGGAGATACCTCACACAACCGTGAAGGTCAGATTGTTGTAATGACTACAGAGGTTTTCCGTAACATGCTTTACGGAACAAATTTCGGCTCTGTAACAGATAACCTCAAAGACGTCGGCTATGTTATATTAGATGAAGTTCACTATATGAATGACGAACAACGCGGAACTGTTTGGGAAGAAAGTATTATTTACTGCCCGACAAACGTTCAAATAGTTGCATTATCTGCAACAGTAGCTAATGCGGATAAATTAACAGAATGGATTAATACTGTTCATTCTAAAACCGAACTTATCAACACAGATTTTCGTCCGGTTCCGTTGAGATATTTTTATTTTGACTCATCACAGCCAAATACAATATTGCCACTTTTGACTCCGAACGGAACTTTAAACAAAAAAATTAAACCCGAGAAAAAACAATTTAAGCGTGGTAAAGCTGTACAAAAGAAATCTGTTGTAAAAGATGTCGTAAGAAATTTACACGAAAAAGATATGCTTCCTGCAATATATTTCACATTCTCTCGTAAAAAATGCGACGAACAAATGGAGCGTTGTGCCGAGCTTTGTTTAGTAACAAAACAAGAACAAGAGCAAATCCGAGAAATAATCGACGAATATATTGCTGAAAATTATTATCTATACAAAAACAAGCATATTGAATATTTACTACAGGGCGTAGCTTCACATCACGCCGGTCTTTTGCCGGGTTGGAAAGTTCTTGTGGAAAAACTATTTCAAAAAGGACTCATTAAAGTCGTTTTTGCAACCGAAACACTTGCTGCAGGTATCAACATGCCTGCTCGTTCTACAGTTATAAGTTCGATAAGCAAAAGAACCGATAACGGACATAGAATCCTTACTCCGAGCGAATTTCTACAAATGTCCGGTCGTGCAGGTCGTCGAGGAATGGACGAAATAGGCTATGTAACAATCATCGGCTCAGCATTCCAAACCCCTGAAGAAGTAGCAGAACTGGTTTTAAGTGATGCAAACGATTTAGAAAGTAAATTTTCACCAAGCTATTCAATGGTTTTAAATCTTCTTCAAAGGTTCTCATTGGATGAAGCTAAAGAGCTTGTCCTAAAAAGTTTTGGATATTTTTCTTCAAACTCAAGAATAGAGCCATTATTAATGCTCAAAGAGTTTAACCAAGAAAAAATTGATGAATGTAATTCTTTCACTTGTTGGTGCAAACGTACAAACGATGATTTGCTGGAATATAACAAAATCCGAGACATGTACGTTCAAAACCGCAAAACATTCAAAGTAATACAAAAACAAGAGAAGAAAAAGAATAGACCGCTTAGTCCGGAAGTTATTGAATTTGGAAATAAAACTAAAGATCTATTAAACAAAATGCATTCATATGAATGTGATACTTGCAAGCTATTCAAAAAACATATGAAAAGTATTGATGTACTTGTTCGATATAAACAGAAACAAAAAGCTCTTGATAAAGAAATTGAGCCTTGTTGCGCCTACCAATGGGATTGTCCTTC
>CAYSIO010000207.1:0-3069 GCA_964431115.1 uncultured Vampirovibrio sp. | reverse complement strand
ATATATCCCGCCGAACTCAGCCATTCAGTCTGAACGCCCGAAGGGCGTAGGAAAATAGCTTGGGTTTTCTTTTTCTTTGGGTGCGTTTCTTTTTCTTTTGTTTGCTGAGTAAAAGAAAAAGAAATGCACAAAACAAAAAACTATAATAAAACAAAAATTAACCCCCACCCGAGACTCTACAACTCACAGAGTTCGTTAAGAGTCTCTACTCTCCCCGTTGGAGAGGGTATTTTATTACTTTCAATAAAATATATTATTTTATTGAATGAAATTAATCTTTTTATTGACACATATGCTTATTGCTATGTACAATAAGCATATGGCAATAGTTTATTTATCATTAGGTTCAAATCTTGGAGATAGAGTTGGTTATGTACAACAAGCAACCAGCTTATTGGGTATGCACGAAAATATAAATATCGTTGCAACATCATCTTTCTATGAATCAGAGCCTTGGAAAATGGATTCCTCTAATTGGTTTGTAAACGCTGTTGTTCAAATTTCTACAACATTAAACCCTGAAGATTTATTAAAAGAATGTCAAAGAATAGAATGCCAGTTGGGTAGACCTGCTGACAGAACAGGTGAATATTCGGACAGAACTATTGATATAGATATTATATTTTATGACAATCTGATAATGAATAATGAAGCTTTAACAATTCCCCATAAACATTTTCATAAAAGAGGATTTATGCTTGTTCCGATGTTGGAAATAGCAGAAGATTTTGTGCACCCGTTCTTTGGTAAAACTGTAGAAAGCTTATATGACGAGATAGAAGCTCCTGAAATGGTTTGTTTATATGGCACAAGATTATAAAAATATTGCAATAATTGGTGCCGGAGCTTCCGGTTGTCTGTGTGCTTATTTTTTGTTGAAAAATACAATTAGCCCCCACCCTAACCCTCCCCCTATAAAGGGAGGGAATGTACAAATCACTCTTTTTGATAAGGGTGTTCTGTTGAGAACCCTATTACCTACGGGTGGCGGTCGATGCAATCTTGCACATGCAGAGTTTGACTTAAAAGAGCTTGTAAAAAATTATCCAAGAGGCGAAAAATTTTTGTATTCAGTCTTTTCTAGATATTCAACCGGAGATACATTGGAAACTTTTGAAAAAATGGGTATTAATTGTTATACACAAGAAAATGGAAGAATATTCCCTGAATCAAACAGCGCAAAAGAAGTTAGAGAAACTATTTTAAAAAAGATTCAAAAAGCAGATTTTGTAAAAGAAGAAGTTGCTGAAATTAAGCCTGTTAATGGAGGGTTTAAGGTAATCACAAAGAAACACCATAATTCAAACCCCACCCCTCAATCCCCTCCCTCAAGGGGAGGGGAAGTTAATCAATACTTCTTTACAGATGTAATTTTAGCTGTTGGTGGGCATTCGGGCTTAAAACTTGCAAAAGATCTAGGTATTAAAACTATTGAGCAAAAACCTTCCTTAGTCGGTTTAAACACTAAAGAGAACTTTAAGAATTTAAGCGGAACTGTTATCAAGGGGGCTAAATGTAATGGTATTACTGGTGATTTGCTGTTCACTCATTTTGGAGTTTCGGGACCTTTAATTTATACAATCTCCTCAATAAAAGCTTTTGATACAATGCCATACGAATTATGTTTTGATTTAGTACCTGATTTATTAGAATTGCAAAATGAGTTAAACATTTACCCCCATAAAGAAATTAAAAACATTTTAAATAAATATTTACCACAAAAAGTTGTAAGTTTTATTCTTAAAGATATTATTGACGAGAGCACAAAAGCGCATAAAATTAATGGCAAAACAAGGGATTTAATCCTGAGTCGAATTCATAATTTTGAAACAGAAGTTATCGGAACAAATAGAGGCGAAGAAACCGTAACCGCTGGCGGTATTGATTTGAACGAAATAAATTCAAAGACAATGGAAGTAAAAGGGGTTCCTAATCTATATGCAATTGGTGAAGTTCTAAATATCGACGGTTACTGTGGAGGATTTAATCTCCAAAATGCATGGTCAACGGCATATGTATGTGCTAAAGCGTTAATGTCATAATCTTTTGAACTTTCAATCATAAAGAGGATGAGAGGGGGTAAATATTATTATAAAATACGGGTATGAGTTTAGTAGAAAATTTGATTAATCAGATATCAACGCAAGGTATGGGCGGAATCACAAAATCGCTCGATTTTGATTTGAATGATGATACTTTCTCTAAGCTCTTGGATAAACAACTAAACTCAATGAATGAAATTACCCCAAACGCATCTCTTGGCAATATGGGTGCACCTGCAGGGCTTGTGATTGAACCTATAGACGGAGTAGAATTTGCCGATACAGTGCAAGACCAAATGGAAGCTCTTGGTGAAAATAAACTTTCCAGAGAAGAATATATTAACCAACCGATTGAATTTAAAGATATTGATATGGGCGATTATTTTTCAAACCTTTTGAAAGCTAATGTAGATAGTGGCTCTGATTTCTTAAATTTTGCAAGAAAACAAGCAACTAATGCATATAATATTTTCGGCAAAGGGTATGTTTTTGATATGCAAGACTTTGTACAAGATATTACATCTATGATTTAGGATTTTTACCCTTTGGTTCCCAAGCTCCTAATAATCCGATTCCTACAACCCCAAGTGCGGCTAAAAGTTCTATAACAAAAGCTTTAGAAGCTTTTTCAAACTCGCTTGCATCGTCTTTAATATATGTTTCATTTTGCGGAACCTTACAAAGCTCTACGGTATCTTTTTTCAATTCCAAAGAATCTGCTTTTTGAGCTTTTATTGATACCAAAGGAGATATTGCAAGCATCGTTGCCGCAACAGAGCCTAAAAGCGTTGCTTTTGTTTTATTAATATTTGCCTTTACCGGTGCTATTTTCATAAATTCTCCTTTAGTTATATTTAAACACATAAAAAAAAATTTGCATGTTTCTAAGTTTTGTTTGTTATATAATTTAACTTAAGAGGATTAGCTTATTTTGTATTTTATAAGGAGGTCCAAATGGGCAAAATAGAAATTACACATGAAATTGAAAATCAATGCTGCGTTCGCCGTGGTGTTAAAGGCGTTCCGG
>CAYSIO010000206.1:0-3070 GCA_964431115.1 uncultured Vampirovibrio sp. | reverse complement strand
ATCTTCACAAAATTAAATTAATATGCTACAATAATTGTGCAACTTAATAGGTATTATGTTGCACAAAGGCTTGTAGTCCGCACTTAAGGCGGAGCCGGTAAAACAACTTAAAATCTTGTTTATATATACATATCCCGAATTAATTAACCAAAATAAAAAGGATGCAAAATGCATCCTGAAAATCCAACTATCACAAATCAATATATTATAAAACTTTTTCTAGAGGACAATCCTCTCCTGCCCTATGGGCATAACTCTTTATATTCGCCACTATAGAGGTTTGTTCCAAAGTGATTCAGCGAATTTGCTTTGAGTAGCACCATTTTCTACTGACAATGAAACATTGCTTGGAGTGAAAATGAATACCATATCGCTAATTTTTTGAGCAGTTCCGTTCAATGCGTGAGCAGCACCACAAACGAAGTCAATTGTTCTTTGAGATTGTTCTTTATCTAACAAGTCTAAGTGTAAAATAACTGTCTTCTTGTCGATTAATTTTTTAACAATCTGAGCTGATTCGCTGAAAGAACGAGGTTCAATAACTGTAACTTCGCCTGATTTATATGTGTTAGGGTGGCTAACAACTTTTGACTCTCTTTCGAAAGATCTTTCAGGTTTTACTCTTGTTCCATACATTGTATCTAACGCTAAAGTACCGTCGATATCATTACTATAATCATCCATACCGCTTTCAAAATCGAAAGCATCTTCTTCACTTCTGTCATTAAAACTCTTAGTGAAAAAATCTACAAACCCTTTTAATCCTTCTGATAGTGCCATTTCTCCTCCAATTTATTAAATTAACTAAATAACTTTCTTCCAATTCTGATTATCGTTGCGCCTTCTTGAGCTGCAATATGATAATCATCACTCATACCCATAGATAGTTCAGGGAGCTTAACCCCAAATTCGCTTTCCAGCTCACATTTAAACTCTCTCAAATCACGAAACAACCGTCTTAATTCTTCCTCAGAAGCCCCTAGAGGCGCCATGCACATAAGCCCTACAACTTCAAGATTTGCTAACTCTTTTATTAAAGCAAATTCTTTCCTAAGTGCTTCTTTTGTGTAACCGAATTTTTGCTCCTCTTCTGCATTGTTTACCTGTAATAAAACTTTCTCTCTCTTATTTAATCGACAGGCTGCATTAGAGACTACCGTTGCAAGCTTTAAAGAATCAATTGAGTGGATATAATCAAAATACTCAACAACTCTATCTGCTTTATTACTCTGCAGATGACCTATGAAGTGAAACTCTGAGTTTTTTCGAACCCCCTCCGGCAAAGATTCAATCTTCCTGATTGCATCTATTGCTCTGGATTCGCCAAAATCTCTAAGCCCTGCTTCATACCCGCTTATAACGGCATTTAATCCGAAATATTTCGTGACTCCGATTATTCTTGGTTTATAAGGTGCGATTTTCTTTTTGATTTCGAGTAGATTTTGCTCGACAAGTTTTGCATCAATCAAAACATCTTCGCCCCAACGGCTTGACGGAATAAAAATGTTTTCCGTTTTGTGATTGTCAGCATCTCCACTTGTGTGAGACATTTCCCCTCGACCTCTCTTGTATTATATACTACATATCATGACGTGTACAAGTCCTGAAATGTAACAGTTTTTTTGATTTTAGCTAACATGCCGAAACCCATGATTCACATGGATTTCGACCATGTCTAAAATATTAAGTTTTGTAAACTTCATGAGTTTTGTTAAGAACTTGACATGATTTTTTACATTTTCGGCATGCTCTTATCATGCTCGGGCATGCCTTTTTTCTTAAAGGTAATAAGTTAATAAGGAAAATAAGGGGATAAGAGATTTATGATTAAATATTTAATAAACTTCTAAATTATTTTATAACCTCTTATTTCCTTATTACCCTATTTCCTTATTTCCTAAAATTATTGTCCCAGATATGCAAGAGTTTCCATAACAGAGCTTGCAGTTCCGAATACTCTTGAGTTCATCTGGATAAGTCTTTGCGCAGTAATCATGTTTGAAAGCTCGACAGCGATATCAACGTTAGAGCCTTCGTAACCTCCTGATTCCAGAGAACCAAAAGCCATTTCGCCTGCCATGCCATAGAAGATTTCACCTGCGTCAGGACCCCATTCCCAAAGGTTATTGTTAAGCGAAACCAAACCTGTTTCGTTGACAAAAGATGCCAGTTCAATAATCATATTTGAGTTAACGTTAATAGAACCTTTAGGTGTAACGTCAGAACCTGTAATAATTGTACCGTCAGGAGTTGTGTATCTCCATTCTGCTTGCCCTAATTCATTAATTTGAGTAGTCAAGTTTGAACCGTCGGAGTAAGAACAAGATAAAATACCGTTTTCGTCGATAATGGTAACAGAGGATACTGCAATACCGTCCGGATCATTGTAATCCAACAAATCTTGAATTACAGCACTTTGATTCAAACTTCTGGAAGTTAGATTATCTGAATTTATTTTAGTTTCCGCAAAAAAGTTTGTATCAATCGGGTCAAATGATAACACATTCGATTCATCTACACCGGCAGTTCCGGCATCATCACCATTTGGTTGAAATACGATCTTGCCATCAACAAGCCCAATTGTAAATGGAACATTATCTTCTCCGTAAGCACTTGATATAGCATTGTTCCAATTTGTAATATTTTGTCCGACAGTCATTGTATTGTCGACTTTTAATGTTAGAGGTATTTCATCTCCGTTATCATCTGTATCAAGTGTTGGTATATGTGTGCCATCAGCTTTTGTACAAGTTACAATAAAGCTACCGCTACTAATTGAAACTTCATTTAAGTCTTTCATTAGTTTTTGAGTAACAACTTCATTAGAAGAATCTTCGGTAGTAGCTTTTAGGTTTGTCGGTATTCTTACGGTTACATTAGAAGCTGTTCCTGAATAAGGTGTTGTTGCACCTACTACCTTGTATCCTGATTGAGTAACTAAGTTACCGTCAGAGTCAGTCGAGAATACACCGTCACGAGTGTAATATTGTTTACCGTCTTCATCTTGAACTACAAAATATCCGTTACCTGAAATCATAACGTCAGTATCACGACCTGTATTTACAAAAGT
>CAYSIO010000205.1:0-3075 GCA_964431115.1 uncultured Vampirovibrio sp. | reverse complement strand
GAACACGGTTGGTCACCTGATGGTATCTTCAACTTTGAAGGTGGTTGCTATGCTAAATGTATCAACCTATCTGCTGAAAATGAACCTGATATCTACAACGCTATTAAATTTGGTTCTTTAATCGAAAACGTTGTAATGGATCCTGAAACTCGTGAATTCGACTTCAATGACGGTTCATTAACAGAAAACACTCGTGTTGGCTACCCAATCGAATACATCAATAACGCACAAGTTCCTTCAATGGGCGGTATTCCAAAAGTTGTTGTATTCTTAACAGCTGACGCATTTGGTGTATTACCTCCAATCTCAAGATTAGACAAAAATGCAGCTATGTACCACTTTGTAACTGGCTTCACTTCTAAACTTGCTGGTACTGAAAGAGGTATTACAGAACCACAACCTACATTCTCAACATTATTCGGCGAACCATTCATGCCAATGGATGCTTCAGTTTATGCAAAAATGTTAGGTGACAAGCTTGACCAATACGGCACAAAAGTTTACTTAGTAAACACCGGTTGGGCTGGCGGAAGTGCGTCTATGGGTGCTAAACGTATGAAATTAGCTTACACAAGAGCTATGGTATCTGCAGCATTAGACGGTTCATTTGATTCAATTGAATTCAAACACCACGATGTATTCAACGTAGACTACCCTACAAGCTGTCCGAATGTTCCAAGCGAAATGCTTGATGCTAGAGGAATGTGGGCTGATAAATCAGCATATGACGCTCAAGCTAACAAACTTGCTCAAATGTTTGCTGACAATTTCGCAGAAAAATATCCAAATATGCCTGCTGAAATCGTTAATGCAGGACCAAGAGCAGTTGCTGGTGTATAATTAAGCTCATTATAAAACTTAAAAAGGTTGGATTTATAAAAAATATATCCAACCTTTTTTATATTTTTTTTACAAATTTTAAAACTATGCTATAATATTTTAATAAGGAGTAATAAGAAAGGATTTAATTATGTTCAAAAAAGCGTTATGTTCTATATTGGCATTAGCTGGTGTAACAGCAGCTGTTTATGCTTATAGTTATGATACAAATTTACCTTTGCCGGGTAAATCTATTGCTGACACAAAATTACAAGAAGATACTTTATTTACTGCTTATATGTTTGCACACCGCGTTGCAGCTCCTGATTGTAAAGAATTTGCAATAGTTGACACAGCAGTATCTCAAGAAAAGGTTGATAACAAATGGCAAGAAATTTGGACAATCAAAGCTTGTTCAAGAACAGCAACTGTGCCAATTAACTTTGAATTAAAAGAATCAGGCGGAGCTTATGCTATCGACCCAATGGGTGTTAGAGTTACTAACAAATAAGTTTGAATATTTAAAGGCGCGAGGTTTCACCTCGCGTCTTTTTTCATGCTATTATTAAATAAAAAAGGGCTTTTAATATGATTAAATTTGGAACTGACGGTTGGAGAGCTATTTTAGATAAAGATTTTACAAGGGTAAATGTAGAAAGAGTAGCTTTAGCAATTGGGAAATATGTATATGAAACCTTTGGTTTAGATAAAATTATTCTTGTTGGCTATGATCCTCGTAGAATGGCTGCGGAATACGCAGAATTTTGCGCAGAAACTCTTGCAAAAAAAGGGTTTAAAGTAAAACTTTCGTCAAAAGTTTTGCCGACACCGGTTCTTGCTTATAATGCAAAACTTCTAAATGCATCAGCAATTATGTTTACGGCTTCTCACAATCCTGCTGATTATTTAGGAATGAAATATATTCCGGATTATGCAGGTCCTGCAACAAGTGATATTACTGATAAAATAGTTTCAAATATAGATTTAAATTATCCAAATTCAGAATCCGGCTCTGTTGAACAAGTCGATTTTGCCCCTAAATATTACAAACTTTTAGAAACTTTAATCGATTACGATAAGATCAAAACTCTTAAAACAAATATTGTTTTTGATGGATTGTACTCTGCTTCAATTGGTTATTTTGATGAAATTTTAGAGGTAAATGGTATAAAATTTGATTCGTTGCATATGTATCACGACACTAATTTTGGTGGTGGTATGCCTGATCCAAAACCCAAATATATGAAAGACTTAATTGAAAAAGTCAAACAAACACCTAATTCAATCGGTCTTGCAAACGACGGTGATGCGGATAGATTTGGCGTTATAAACGAAAATGGCGATTATGTTTCACCAAACGAAGTTATAGCAATACTTTTAAAATATCTAAAAGAAAAAGGGCTAAATGGTGCAGTTGTTAAAACTGTCGGCTCAAGTCTTTTAATAGATAATGTTGCAAAACATTTAGGAGTTGAAGTAATAGAAACAGCTGTTGGGTTCAAACACGTTGGCGAAGCTATGCGTTTGAATAAAGTTATAGTTGGCGGAGAAGAATCCGGCGGACTTAGTATTCTTGGACATATTCCGGAAAAAGACGGTTTAATTGCAAACTTGCTAATATTAGAGGCTATGGCAAGTAGGGGTAAATCTTTAGTCGAGTTGCAGCAAGAAATTTATGAAATTGGTGGAAAATATTACACAGATAGAATTGATTTGAAAAAATCTGCACCAGAAGAAGTTAAAGAAGTTTTGGAATTATTTAAGGGGTTAAGTACTATAGGTAAAAACCAAATTACTGACATTGATTTAAAAGACGGAGTTAAATTAATGCTTGGCGAAAAATCAAAAATTTTAGTCAGACCAAGCGGTACAGAACCTTTATTGAGAATATATTTTGAAGCTGATTCAGAAGAAAAATTAGAAAAACTCAAACAAGAAGTTGAAAAAAACCTTTAATAACTGGACAGAAATAAAAAAATATTATAAAATCTAAATATAGTTAAGAGGGGAAAATAAATGCCAAATAGTGAAATGATGCCTATAGAGGTTATAATTTTAACAGATACAAGTGATATTAAAGGAACCGTATATGTTTCTAAAAATACGCCTGCTAATAGACAAATTACAGAATTGCTAAATAATAATGATCGTAGATTTTTGGCGATTACAAATGTTGAAATCTATCCAAAAAATTCAAATCAACCACCAAAAAGATATGAATTTTTGGAAATACATATGGACTCAATTTTAATGGTT
>CAYSIO010000204.1:0-3091 GCA_964431115.1 uncultured Vampirovibrio sp. | reverse complement strand
TCTTTTAAAATATTCGTATATTTACCCCTGTTTCGGTAATTTTCAATTACCAAAACCTACAAATTTATCAAACCAACCGTTCTTTCTTCTCAAACCAAGTGTAAAAATACATCCTTTTTTAGTATCGATCCATTACTCTGCAGAAAGTCTTTGCCAATTATAATCATAGACCTCATTATACAAAAACTCTTTCACATCAGTATATTCAAAACAATTCTCTCTTGTAAGCGGTTTGTCATTTAGTAATTTTTCATAGAGTTCGACAAAATGTTTAATCAAAAGTTCATCATTATAATATTTTTCTATCCACTTACGAGAAAATGCTCCTAAATTAATTCGCAAATCTTTATTCCTTATAAGGGCTTCAAGAGCTGGTTCTAGGTTGTCTATATTCACATTTACAAATGGAATATCTGAGGATTTGAATGTATTAATAAAAGTCATAACACTGCGTCCGTCTAAATAAGTAAGACACGGTTTCCCCAAAGATAACGCTTCAAGTTCAGTAAGATGATAGCTTCCAGTAACAACATCGCCAATTACAATATCCGCATTTTGCTTAATTTCCATAGCCTTTTCAAATGTCTTTCCTACTATTTCAATCAATTCAAAATCAAGCTTAGAACTCAATTCTCTTAGCTTTGCTGTTACTTCAGGATAGCCTTTTGTAGCCCAGCGCTCTTTTTTATAAGAAGTTCGCATTGATGCAGAATAAGCTACAATAGGCTTTTTATTCTCTACAGTTTTTGGCATACAATAAGCTTCATTAATAGGAATAATATTTGGAACTATTGTACAATCCATAAATGTTCGTTCTGGATAATGTGGTATAACGACTCTTGGCAAATTATCTTTTGGGTAAAATTTATTAAAATCTAAGTCGTTTCGCATAATAAACTGTTTATCTGTATGAAAATGTCTTAGAAACTTACAACTAGGTTTGGTTTCTTTAAAAAAATTAATTAAAAAAGGGTTATAAAACTCTAAATCCATAAAATGATGAAAATGAATTATATCAGCTTTTTTTATCAAATCTCTGATTATTGGCTTATCAGAACTACTTTGCCAATTCAAGTCTTCTTCAAAGACATTCGTATCATCCATTAAGCTTGACGGCATAAAATTAATTAACCGCGCAGTATAATCAGTATATTTGTTTAATGCATTAACTATTCTTATTGGCGCACCAGCTAAAGATGTTTTTGATACGTGTAAAACCAAGCATTCTGACATAATATTCCCTTTCTTAATTAAATTTAGAACCATGATACACATGAAGGTGAAATAAGTAAAGAAAAAGAATTACATCTCGCTAAAAGTCAATAAATAAGCAATTTGTGATATTTATATTAAGTTTTGTAACAAAATGTACGCTTCTTGAAATCAAAAAGATTCTAAATACTTTATATATTTGTAAGATTAAGAAGAAAGACGCAGTAAGATGACATTTGGATGCTACAACAAATTTAATATGCTTGGAATGGGCGACATGTTCGGCATGGGCAATATGCTCGGCGGTTCAAATGTTATTAGCCAATTATTTAGTGGCACTAATAGTATTTTTAGCGGCTTTAATATGTACGGCATAAGTGGATATGGTTCAGGCGGATGCGGACTATTCATGGATTGCAAAGGTAATTATAACTACGATGCAATGGCAGGTTTCGCTGTTGGCGGAGCACTTCTAAACGTAGCCGGAGCAGCTATCAGCTCAGCAATCGAAAATAAAAAAGAAAATTCCGTAGAAAATCTTGATACGAAAGTTGAAGAAGCACAAGAAGAAGTGAATACAAAAAGAGACGAACATTCGACAAAAGAGGATGAATTAAAGACTCTTAATGATAAAACAAAAGAACTTGAAACTGCATCAACAGCAGCAACGGATAAATATAATACTGCTAATAATTATTTAGCCCAAAATAAAACAGACTACAATAATGCAATAAAAAAACGAAATAATAATGAAACGCTTAGTGAGACAGAAAAAAATATTATCAATAATTATGAAGCATACGAAAAACAGCTTACTGGTTTAAAAAGCGCAAAAGAAATAGCCGAAGCAGAGTTAAAAGCTCATAATGAAGCTGTTGCAAAAAAACAAGCAGAAGTTAAAGAGGCTGAAGAAGAATTAAAAGCAGCGCAGGCTGAGCTTAAAGCAGCACAAGAAGCTCTAAGAGAAGCTCAATTTGATGAGCTTGACGGTAATAAATTAAACAGAGTAAGCGATAAAAAATATAACGCAAAATTCAAAACAAATGAAAATGGTGAAGCTACAAGTGAATTTGAAGGAACACCAGAATTTAGTAAAAAAGATTTAAGAAAAGCACTCTATTTATATAATGTTGCTACAGACGATAAAAAACACATTTACAAACAACAATTCTTAGCAATCTATAATTGGCTACAAGAGAACGATTCCAAAGAATTAGAAGGTATGGAGCAAGCTTTAAAATTAATTCAAAAAGAGCAATAAATATTAACTTTTGTAACAAAAAGGCGAGAGACTGAAATCTCGCCTTTTTTAATGACTTTATATATATGTAAGAGTAAGAAGAAAGAATCAAAAATGGGCGTAAACTGGCAAAATAACGATTACTATAGAGCTCTTAAAACAGACGAAAGAGAAACCGGTCTTTCTGTGGCTGATAGGAACCGTTTGGCGAATCCATACGGCAATCATTCTTTTGGCGGGCTTCTTATTTCACAAGCTCTTCCACAATTATTGATGGGGGGAGCAGAAAAGCTTGGAGAATATGTAAATAATAAAAGCCCTAAAACATCCGAGCCTGAAGATACGACAGAATCACTAAAAGAAAGCAAGGATGAAATTTATAACAAACATAATTGTTCTGACATTAACGGAGTAGAACAAGTACTTGCAAACAAAGAGGGTGAGCTTCAAACAGCAAATACAAATCTAAATTGTATTAATAATACAATACAAGAACTTAGTACAACTATAAAAGATTTAGAAGCTCAAGTGAACGATCTGAGCAATAGTAGTGATATAGGCTCAAAAACAGAACTCATGGGAAAACTTAGTAATGCTAAAAAAGCATTGGAAACAAAAGAAAAAGAAAAAACAGAGCAA
>CAYSIO010000203.1:0-3108 GCA_964431115.1 uncultured Vampirovibrio sp. | reverse complement strand
ACCCCTCTGGATTTACCCCTCTGGATTTACCCCTCTGGATTTACCCCTCTGGATTGCTTCACTACGTTCGCAATGACATTTTTGTAAACTTTTGTAACAAAATAAATAGCTCGTGAAATTTAATAAATTTTCTATACTTTATATATACATAGATGTAATAAGATGAGGTAAGAGCTATGGCAATCAAATGTCACTCAAGTTTTGTACACTACAACATGTACCACGACAGACACTGTCACGGTGGTGGTAACAACTTTGGCAGTATATTTAACATCAAGCACGAATGTGGTGGCGGAACAGGCTTCTGGGGCGGACTAGGCGCAGGTCTGGGTTTTGGTCTTGGCGGTTGGCTTAGCGGCATGTTTGGTGGCTTTATGGGTGGCATCGGCAATATGTTTGGCGGCTTCGGAATGGGTAATATGTTCGGAGGTTTTGGCAACCTATTTGGAGGCTTTGGCAGCTTCGGAATGGGCGGTTTTAGTAGTCCATTTGGCGGTAGCTTTGGTTCCGGTTGGGGCTCAGGCTGGGGCGACGGCATAAGCAAGCTTTTTGGCGACAAAGATAAAACTGAAAAAGAAGACAAAGCAGATAATGATGCTAAACCTTTAACAGATAAAGATTACTCAAAAATTAATTATTTACATGAGAGAGCTAATGCTTTAAATGGTAAAGAAGCAACTAAAGAAAACTTAGATGCTGTTAATGCTTTGCTTGATGATGTAAACAAATATGAGTTAGAAGATGAAAATTTATCACCTGAAAACAAAGAGCAATTAAAAAATATTAAAGCACAATTAGAACAAATAAAAGCAGGTTATGAAAAAACTCCAGAAGAAACAACTCCTGAAGCTGAATCAAAATTACCTGCGGCTACAGCCAAAGACTCTGCAGCTGATCCTACAGCTACGGATAAAGTCAAAACTGGCGTAGAAACTACTCCACTTACCGAGAGTCAAGTTGCAGTTGGAGGCAAAACTACTAATATTGATGATACAACATCAGCTGATGCTTTAAAAAATATGACTCTGCAAGAAGCCGATAAAGTTAGCAAAGAGAATGCAGTAAAGATATTGGATAAATTAAATTTAAAAAATAATGACGGTACTTATAAAATGTCAACAACACCTGCTATACTTAAACTATTAGAAAAAGCTGAAGTAACCGTAGCTTGTGCGACTAATACAAAATCAAAAGATCAATGGATTAAAGGTAAAATTACAAATGTCCAACAAAAAAACGACAAACTTTCATACGATATCGATTGTAAAGACGTTAAAGGTGCAGCATTCGAATACAAATATTCATTCCAAGAACAAGAAACAAAAGGCACATTTAATTTAACTGAAATCGATAAAAATAGCTCTACTAAAACCGGCTACATTGCAAGCGATTGGAATACAAGAGAGTACAAATGGAACGAAGAAAAAGAATATTTAGAAATCACAGAAGCTCCACAAATCTCAAGTAATTCTAGAGGTCGTGAAAAATTAGAAGACAAGGCAACAAAGATACAATTTAATTCATAGCAAAAAACTCCCTTCGGGGAGTTTTTTTTGCTTAAAATTTCCAACCACCTTCTTTTATAAAAGCATATTTGCTTTTACTTTCTCCCTCTACAAGGGGGAGGGTAGGGGAAGGGGTTACATCTGTTTCATAACTCTCTTCAATTGATAGCTTTTCTAAATATCCACCTAAATCCATGAAATTTGTAGCAGAAAATTTTTCGTTCTTTTTCTTAAGTATTTCATGCGACGATAGCAAATTTGTCACAACCTGTTCTGCAGTAAGTTCTGCTGTCAATTTCATACCTCCTGATTTCCGTCACTGCGAGCCACTTTGGTGGCGTGGCAGTCCAGATCTATTCTACTTGTTTCTTTTTCTGGATTGCTTCACTTCGTTCGCAATGACGATATAGTTAGTCTAGCATTAATTACAACTCCTTGCAATATTTCATACTTTAGTTGTAGAAATTCCGAACTTATTTAGAATGTTATTTTTGGGTAAATACATATAATATAATAATGTAAAGATAATAATATACTTTATCCCTATAGTCTTAAGAAATAGGCTATAAAGAGTAAGCTTACGGAATTTTCCATAGGCTTAGTTGAAGTTGAAAATCAATTAACAATTGAATAAATCAAGGAAGAAAAAAGCTAAGAAAAGGAGATTGAAAATGGCTTCAATTACAATTAACACAAACCTTGCGTCATTGACTGCGCAAAGAAACTTGTCTGCCGCAACAAGCAGTATGAACACTGCAATGGAAAGGCTTACAACAGGTTTCAGAATTAATTCCGGTAAAGACGATGCAGCCGGTTCATCAGTATCAAGATTAATGGAAGCACAAATTTCAGGTTATGATGTAGCAGAATCAAACACTCAAATGGGATTGACTCTATTAGATACAGCTGAGGGTGTTCTTGATATAGTTGGTGATTATGTGCAACGTATCAGAGATTTGACAGAGCAAGCTGCGAACGGTACATACGGTACTGCTTCTTTACAAGCAATCAGAACCGAAGTCGAACAGAGAATGTTAGAAATTAACCGTCTATGTGAGGTTATTGATTTTAACGGTATCCAATTATTAGATGGTACAAGTGTTGCAGCAGGTGGTGCAGGTATTAATCTACAAGTTGGTAATAATGCCGGTTCTGCAAATGTCATTAATCTAGATTCTTCGCTATTCTTGTCTGCTAAATGTACAGCTTTGTTAATTACCGGAAACTCTAAATGTACCGGTGGACAATCAGCTTGGTATCAAAGAGCTAACGATAGCGAAACAACTGATGCATTAAGACTAAGACTTAGCAATGGCACTGAAAAAATTGGTGAAGTAGAATATGATTATTCTAACGCAAAGAAAATAACAGCACCGGATGGCTCTATTACAGCAATATGTGATGCCGTATATACAGATGACAGAACAGCAAGAGAATTCTTATATTACTTAGATGATGCTATTGAAAACATCTCTGCAAGAAGCGCATTAATTGGTGCTTATATGAATCGTGTGGAATCAGCTGTTGATGCGATTGGTGTACAAAAGGAGAATATCGTTTCAGCTAACTCTTCAATTAAGGATGCCGATGTAGCGGAAGAATC
>CAYSIO010000202.1:0-3127 GCA_964431115.1 uncultured Vampirovibrio sp. | reverse complement strand
TACGCTTTCTTAATCTCTGTTAACGTTGGGTCAAGAAGTCTTCTTCCGACATTATCAAAATTAATTGAATAAAGAGTTTTAGTTCCGTATTTAATCATCTTTTCAACAACACCGTTACCGTATTTTGCGTGAATAACTGTATCTCCCTGCTCAATCGCATCTGATAGAACCAAATCCTCTGCAGGAATTTCGGCCTCATATACTGGAACAATAGGAGTTGAAGAATTCCGAGTTTCTAAAATTTCTTTTTCTTCTTGTTCTTCTTTAGAGAATTCATTAATTTCTTCTAATGGCTCTAAAAAGGTATCATTTTCGTTTTCTTCAGTTTCTTCTAATTCGGTCAATTCTTCCATTCCTTCAGGAAGATTATAACTTTCGGTATCAGAATCCATTTCTCCGTTGAGTTCATCGATGAAATCTAAGTCTGAATCAGAGATAGAATCTTCTTTTATTGTTGTGAAAACTTTATCAACATCTTCAATAATTTCTTTTTCTAAAGATTCATCTTCAAGAGGAAGTTCTGTATCCTCAAATTCAACAACAATAGCATCTTCTGTCGCTTCAGTTTCGTCAAGTTCTATTATCATGTCAAAGTCGCTTTCATCATTCTCTTCAAGAGGCATTACCTCTGTTATTTCTGACTCAACGACAGTATCTTCTGTTTCTTCCGCGATATTTGAATCAATATTGATTTCCGAATCTGTATAATCGCTCGGAATTGCATCGATTTTATCTTTCAATAATTCTGACTCAGCTTCTTCTGCTAATGTAGAAATATCTTCAGGTATTTCTATTGTCTGAAATTCATCAACTTGAGTGTGGTATTCTTCAATCACTTCTTCTTGAGAAGAGGTTTCCGTTTCTATTGTATCCAACTGCTCTTCTAAAGCAGCTTCGGAAAATTCTGCTTCTGAAATGTCTTCAAATTCTTGATTGATAGTTTCTTCTGAATCTTCTAATAAAGTTTCACTAAGTTCTATGCTTTCTTCTTCTTCCGGTTCTGTTTCAGTAGTTTCTACTATTAGAGCTTCTTCGTTGTCTTCTTCAGCAAAGAGAGTAAGTCCTTCCGGTGTTGCGTTTGAATTCATTTCGTCAGCAACTTTTTCGAATAAATCTTCTGATTTTTTGCTAATGGCTTCAACTGCCGGATCGACTGTTTCTAAAACTTCTTCTAATTCTAAAACTTCTTCATCGGTCAATGCAGGTTCGTTGACATCAATTTCGATAACTTCTGGCTCTACCGTTTTTGCGGTAATAATCAAAGGAATGTTATCGATATTTTTGCTTATAACAAGCATTGTTTCTTTATCCATTGAATTTATGATTGTAGAATAAGTTTTGAAATTATCTCTGTTTACAAAAGTAGGTTCAATAATAAAATTGTCAAATAAAGATTTGATTTCGTTAATATACTTAAATCTTGAATGAGTTGCAAATGTAACTTTTAGACTTCCTGTAAGTAATTTTTTGAGGCTTTTTTTATTTAAAGCATTAGAAGCAGTGACAAAAATTTGAGGTTTTTGTTGTGCTTTTTCAAGAGCTGAATAAATAACGCTTAAATAACGGTTTTGGAATGTAGTATCAAGCTTTGATAAATCAATTACGACATTGTTATTAAGAATCTTATTTAGGTTTTCAGCTTCGCTTGAAGTTGCGGCAAAATAACCTAGTTTATCAAATTTTGCTAATTTGTTTTTTAATACCAAAAGTTTGAAGACGTGAGACTTGTTTACCATATCGTCAACAATTGTCTTCAATGCTCCAAAAGGAACGAATGGTACGGTTTTGGAATAGTCTGCAAGATCTTGGAAAATGTCTTTAATAAGATTTTTGCTGTCAGAAGTTGCATCACTTAGGCAATCCTCAAACATAAATTCTAAAGAATTACTATTCAGAGGCAGTTTGAAATCTATTCCCGCAATATATTTTTTACCTTCAAAAACACCAAGCGTATCAATTATAATGTGTTTTTCAAACTGATTTGCAAGGCTTTTTAATAAATTTTCTGTAAGCTCAGGTGAATCTAAGCTTATAAGAGTCTTTTTATCAAAATCATCTTTGTCAAAGGATATTTCGGAATTCTTATCTGCAAATATACCAACAGCTATAGGGGTTTTAAGGTTAAACGATTTTCTAAATTCTTCAAAAGAAAACTCTGTGATTTCTGAATCAACAGACGGTAATGTTTTGTCATACGGAGCTAATATCCCGTTGTAGAGATATATAAATTTAGCGTAAACGATATGTTTTTCGCCGGCGTGTTTGGTCTGTATAACTTGCGCAATATAACATTTTTCAATGCCTTCAACTTGCAAAAATGTTGATAAAGCAAACTTTTTGCTTGTTTCAAATTTAATAAAACCGTCTCTAACTTCTAAAATTTTCATTCCAAATCCTCTGAAAAAATACTAGCATGAACATGCTAGTATTTTAAGTAAATATTTACAATTTGATACTATTTTTATGTTTGAGTTTCTTTTGCAAAGATTTTTGGGTCATCGAGTCTTTCTAAAGCTTTCATTACACCGATTTTACCTGATTTTTTTTGAATATCAGTTAACCAAGCATTAAACATATAAGGTACTGCAAAAATTGTTCCAAAGATTGGTACCCCACCAACTATTAATGTTTTCCATAAGTCTTTGTAGTTTTCCCAATTCATGTTTAAACCGAAAACTTCTTTAGCTTCTTTTGGAATGCTTTCTCCGAATTTATTATTAGCCCATAATTTTGTGCAATCTGCAGTTAAGCCTCTTGCCCATTTTGCAAACCAACCGTCTTTAAAATGGTCCTCAAATAATTTGTTGAGTATAGTTCCAAGTTTATTATCTTGGTCACCAATATTAGCAAAACCTTTTGTTGTAATATTGTTAAATTCTTGTGCTACTTCTTCAACAGCTTCTTTTAGAACTGTATTGCTTGTATCTTTAAGATGAGTATTTAGGTTTCCTTTAAGAAGATTTTTTTGGAAATCAGCTCGAGCATTTTTACCTTGTTTAGATAGAGCTTTAGCTAATTTGTTAACAGCTTTTCTAAGAGTGGATTCTTTTTTTAGTGTTATATTAACTAAACCATTTACCGGTTTTACAAGATTAACTTTACCTCTGATGATACCTATAGTTAATCC
>CAYSIO010000201.1:0-3138 GCA_964431115.1 uncultured Vampirovibrio sp. | reverse complement strand
GTCATAGCCACATCCCCAAGTTGTATGCTCTTCAGATTTTCTGTTAATAACTCGTCTAATAACTAAAACCGCGATTAGTATTAGTAAGAAAATAAATAAGTACCAACTAATTGTCTGAACTAAAGAAACGATTGAGCTTAAAATTTCTATAGAATATTCTCCTTTAACAAATAATGTTACCGGAGTCAAAATAAGACCTATTATATATTGCGGAAACATTCCGATAAAGAAAGTTGCTAGTGCTAAAATACACATAGGAATTAACATTATTTTTTCTACGTCTGAATTGACATTACGAGCTTTATCACTTCTGGCTTCTCCAAGAAACATAATTCCTGAAGCTTTAGAAAAGCATACAATAGCCATTGTACCTGCCATTGCAAGAGCTGCTATAGAAATTACTAAAACTATAAATAAATTGATTTCACTAGCAGGAATTCCTAATAACATTCCTGCGTATATAAGAATTTCACTTACAAAACCATTGAATGGCGGTAAGCCGGAAATAGCTACCGAACCAATAATAAACATCAAACCTGTATAAGGCATTTTCTTTATTAATCCGCCTAAAGTCTCAATATTTCTTGTATGAGCTTTTAGATAAGCGCTTCCTGCCGTGAAAAACATTAATTCTTTAAATATAGAATGGTTTAGGATATGCAAAATTCCACCCGCAAATCCAAATGTTGCCATAATCGGATTAGAATAAGCTAAGCCTAACATACCTATACCGATACCTATTCCGATAATGCCGATATTTTCAATAGAAGAATACGCCAATAATCTTTTTATATCGTGTTGAGTTATTGCGTATAAAACCCCATATAAAACGGTTACCATTGCAATTGCCAGAACAAAATAAGAAATTCCTTTTGACGGAACACCTATTAGTAATAAAGTTCTTAATATTCCATAAATGCCGGTTTTAATCATAACGCCGGACATAATACCTGACACGTGCGATGGGGCTGCAGGGTGCGCATCCGGTAGCCAGTTATGGAAAGGAACAAACCCTGCTTTAATTCCAAAACCGACAAAAGCAAGAATAAATACAGTGTTTGCTAAATGCGGATTCTGTGCTAAAGCGTTCGCATAATCCGTAAAATTGAATGTTCCGGAAGTGTTAGAAATAAGCGCAAAAAGTGCAATTATAAATAATACTGATAAGTGCATATATACTAAATATTTTATGCCTGCTTTTACAACATCTTTCTTTTCTCCGTCAAAAATTACTAAAAAGAACGAAGATAAAGACATTAATTCCCATACGATTAAGAAGAACAACCCGTTTCTTGCAACTGTAACCGCTAGCATAGAAGTGATAAGGAGTGTTAAAAAGAAACAGTGAGAAGATATATTCATCCCCTTATTTAAATAAGGCTTCATATACCCGTTAGCATAAACAATTCCTACAAGGCTCATTAATGAAATTATCACAATAAATATTGCGGATAGAGCATCTATTGAAATAAAAACTTCGCCCATAATAGGATTCGTAAATAGCTTAGATGTGATTTCCTGTCCGCTTGCAAGCACGGATAATGCGGGTATTATTGCCAAAGATGAGCCTAAAAAAGTAAATAAAGATATTACTTTTAACTTATGTTCCTCTTTAACAAGCAGATTTATAATCCCGCCAAATAATAATATATAAATTGATATAATTAAAAGTTCCATAATTCCCCAAGCTAATGTAAAGTCTAACTTCTTACAAGACAGTTATAGCCCTAACAAAATACATTTTCAAGTATAAGTTTTGCTTATGGTAAAAATGCAAGTCGAAAATTCTAAAACAAAAACACAAAGGGCGAGGTTCAGAATGAAACTCGCCCTTTGTGTTAAATCTTTTATTCAGCTTTCCACTTACCAAATATTTTCTCGGCATAAGCTTTGTATTGTTCAAATTTATATCCTTCGGTGATATAGCCTTCGTATTTAGAATTATCTTTATCAGTGTTAAACGAAGCCTTATTAGATGTATAAGTAACCTCAGCAAGATCTAAATTTTTCTTCTTATTATTATCCTTATCAGGAGTGATGTCATGAGAAATGTTTATTTTGGAAATCTCACCTTTATCATCATAATATACATTTATCCAACGTAGATCTTTCAATTTAATCTGCTTCCCGTTCACACCTTCAGAATTCGTTCCTGATTTGATTTCAGGTGGCGGAGTCATATTGGCGACTTCTTCTAAGAAAGCATTTGCACCGTCGAATGTTTTTTGAGCATTTTTATCTGCATCCCTTATTAGAGGCGCTAATCTATCAATTTCTGCTTTCATCTCATCTAAATCACTGTCCTCACTCACGTTTGAAGCTATACCATAATATTTTGCTCTTTCTTGCAATGGTTTTAGCACATATTCAAAGACTTCGTCTTCATCAAAACCCCAACCTAATTGGTCAATATTATCAATATATTGTGCAATTTCAGGGAATTTTTCTACAATGTAGGCAACATTTTCAGAAGTTATCTTTTTTAATGCATCTTTAACTTTATCAAGATCGCCTTGATATAATCTGAATCCTACTGATGGTAATACATCTTTTAGCTCATCTACTATCGTATCTACATTAGCATCCGCTTCTTTTAATTTGATTTCCGGAGCTTTTTCAGCAGTTGGTGTAACTGGTTGTTTGTTTTTGAGTTTAGGAGTCGCAGGATTCAGTGGTTTATTTGCAGGAGGTGTTTCCTGAGTTTTTGAACCATTTACAGCCCCGTTAGCAGCTTTTGCTCCTGCTTCTGGTTTTGTTCCGGCACTTGCTCCTGGCGGGAACCAAGTCATACATAAATCCGTTGCTGTTTGTTTGGCTTGTTTTGCCATTCTCACTGCATAAGTTGTTATTGAATTCATAGCCGCCACAATACCAATAGAAGATTTTATCTTTTTTCCGCCCTTATCGTCAACGAAATCGTTCCAAATAGAAGCCTCTATTTTTCCGTCTTTAGTACCGTCTTGAGCATCAAGTTTCTGCGCCAATAATCCTGCAGCGGTCTTATTCAAATGCGGATTCACTTCTGTCATAATCTTACTCCTTACTTTATTTCGTTTAACCTATACATTCAACTTAATTACATTGTGCTACGCACGTAGACCTTCTGTCGGCTAATTGGTCAAAACTACTGTATTATCT
>CAYSIO010000200.1:0-3168 GCA_964431115.1 uncultured Vampirovibrio sp. | reverse complement strand
ATTTAGCATAAGTCTTCCAAAGACAAAATCCTTAATTTCTGCTCCGCTTTTTGAAACAGAGATTGCTAATAAAAATATAATTATTAAAGAAAACAAAATTAATTTTAACGATAAATCTGTAATCACATATTCAGGCGAGGTTCTTGATTTTGAAAAACTAAAATCAATTACTTTTAATGCAAAAGGTAATGTCTCAACTGATGATTTAGTGAAATTTATCGGTAAAGAATTCAAACCTTTTATTCATTCTATGGGTTCAATTCCTGTTAAATTATCTTTTGATGGTGATGGCAAAAAACAAACTCTTTTTGCTCAAGCTTTAGCAGATAGATATAACTTTATTACTCCTGTTGATTATGATGAATTAAAAGATAAAGATACTGCATTACAAGCAGTAGTTGACTTTAAAGGTAATAGAATAAAAATTAAAAACACAGGTCTAAGCATAAGAAATGTAAGCGTTGATGAAAAAGGTAAAGAAGTAATTACTTATGATACCATTTCTGACGTTGACGGAACAATTGAAGGAAACAGAATAAATCTTATTAAGATTGTTCTTCCTAAAATCTTACACGGCAAAATCCATGCGTTCCCTGATTCAAACTATCAACTTTCAGGAAAAGCTTATGTGTTTGGCGAAACAACTTCTCCAAGAATGCGTGGTGGTTTTGAAATCAATAATCTTTCAATTCCGGAATTAATTACTGATTTGAGAAAGTTAGAACTCAAACTTAGAGGACACGAAGCTGACATTGTAGTGGAAGATTTAATCCTTAACGGTTCAGATATTCAGAATAAAACAACTTTTAGCTTATTACCTTCTTCTGTGTTTAATATTTTAAACACTCAAGTTAATTCAAGATATTTCAATCTTGACAGAGTAATGACAGTGTCAGAACGCGCTATGAAGTATATTCCTGCTACACCGGCACCTGCGCAACCAGCTACTCCTGCTGATATTCCTGTTGTTATTCATAACGGAAGAATAGATTTTGCAAGAATTATTACAGGTAACATTGATTTAAGAAACACAGCTTCAAGAATTTCAATGAAGGATAATATTTTCCGCATACATAACTTAAGAACATACGCTTTTGACGGTCAAGTAAATGGTAATATTGCGGTTAATTTAATCACAATGTTTATGGACATTGATGTTAAAGGTAAAAATGTTGATGTCGATAAGGCAATGCGTGATGCTTGCGGAATGAAAGATACCTTAAGCGGTACGGCTGATTTTAATGCTGATATTACTTTGAGTGGTGTTACTTTAGAAGAACAAATGAGAAGTTTAAAAGGCAATGTCAATTTTGATGTTAAAGATGGTCAATTTGGTCCGTTTGCTAAATTAGAGAACTTAATCTTAGCAGAAAACATTAGAGAATCTCAATTCTTCCAAACTGCAATCGGTGGAATGCTAAGCGGGCTTTTAACCATTGATACAACACACTTTGCAGAACTACAAGGTCAATTAAGTTTTGATGACGGAATTTGCTATCTTGAGCCTATAACATCTTTAGGTGATATTTTAAGCTTGCATATTTTTGGTGAGTTTGATTTACTTAGAAACTATGCTGATATGAAAGTTCGTGCAAGAATGGCATCACTTATTTCAAATCTTCTTGGACCTTTAGGCGCAATAAGCCCTGCGAATTTGCTAAACAGTGCAGCGAGTTTGAATGTTGTAACAGCAAAAGCTTTCTCAATATTCTGCGAAATGGTTCCTGAAGAAGAGCTTGAATTATTACCAAGTTTTGCAAACTCTTATGTAGATAATGCTGCAACAAAATTCCAAATCGTAGTAAGAGGGGATGTTGCAAAACCTTTAACTTTGGTAAAATCATTTAAGTGGCTTGCCGGTCAGACAGAATATCAATCTGCTATTGATTATGTAAACTCACTTCCTGAACCAATGGAAGGAAGCACTGCTACAACTATAGAAGAGTTAATGGCAGAAGATGCCGCTTATAAAAAATCTTTGAAATACAAATTCAAAAAACTTTTTGAAGATGAAAAAGAAGAAGTAATTAAAAACACAACACCGGAATTAAGGCCGGAAGCTGAAATTATAAATACAAATACGGAAACGGAAATAGAAAATAATGCACAGGAATAATGTTAGAAACTTTTGTATCATAGCACATATCGATCACGGGAAGTCAACTCTTGCTGATAGACTTCTGGAAGCAACAGGAACGATTGCAGAGCGTGATATGCAAGCTCAACTTTTAGATACTATGGACATTGAACGTGAGCGTGGAATCACAATCAAACTAAATGCTGCAAGAATGAATTATAAAGCTAAAAATGGCGAGGATTATATTTTCAATCTTATTGATACTCCGGGACACGTTGACTTTTCTTATGAAGTATCTCGTTCGCTTGCAGCATGTGAAGGTGCGCTTTTAATCGTTGACGCTACTCAAGGTGTTGAAGCACAAACTCTTGCAAACGTTTATATGGCGATTGAACAGAATTTGGAAATTATTCCTGTAATCAATAAAATCGACCTTCCTTCTGCAGATGTCGAAAGAGTAAAAGCAGAGATTGAAGAAATTTTAGGGATTGATACTTCTATGGCAATTCCGGTATCTGCAAAAACAGGTATTGGTATTGAAGATGTACTGGAAGCGATAGTGGATTTTGTTCCGCCACCTGTGGATACAACAGAAAAACCTCTTCGTGCTCTTGTTTTTGATAGCGCTTATGATCCGTATTTAGGAACGCTTTGTTTCTTTAAAATTATGGACGGTAAAATGAAATTAGGCGATAAAGTTAAATTTATGGCTTCCGGTAAAGAATATGAAATTGTTGAACTTGGTTATTTAACACCAAATAGAGTTCAAGTAAATGAGCTTGTATGTGGTGATGTAGGTTACTTTGCAGGCTCAATAAAAGAAATTACCCGCTTTGTTGGTGATACCGTAACTCATGTTGAAAACCCTTCTAATGAGCCATTACCTGGTTATAAGGAAGCTTTGCCAATGGTTTTTTCAGGACTTTATCCTGTAGATAATGAAGATTATCATGAACTTAAAGAAGCTTTAGAAAAATTAAAGCTTTCTGATAGCTCAATTACATTTGAGCCGGAAACATCATCTGCGCTTGGTTTTGGATTCCGTTGCGGTTTCTTGGGTATGTTACATATGGAAATTGCTCAAGAAAGGT
>CAYSIO010000199.1:0-3169 GCA_964431115.1 uncultured Vampirovibrio sp. | reverse complement strand
TGAATTTGTGAACCGTTCCAATGCTCGACAATTAATTTGTCTCCGTTGTCGATTGTAGGAGCCATGCTATTTCCGGATGCATTAATTATCGAATAAGTTTTTTGTTTAGAAAAACCTTCGATAAGCATTGTAGCTATTGGCAATTTTATCTTATTTTCTGAAAAAACTATGCTACCGGTTCCACAACTTGCGAAAACATCGGTGTAATAATCTACATTAATAAGTTCACAGTTTTCGTCATTTTCTTCATTAAGTACTTTTATGTTAAAAAATTCTTCTATTTTTTTTAATTCACTAACTGTAACTTGGCTACCGTTTTTGATGCGATTGCTAACGGTTTGTCTTGTGATGTTTAAGCTTTCTGCCAACATTGATTGATTAATAAAAGTTCCGGTTTTTTGTGAAACTAATTGGATTACTTCTTCTAAACGCATTTCTCACCTTTATAAAATTTTAACTTGACAAATGTATTACATCGTCTTACAATATGATACATAATGTTAAATATTGTGATAATATTTAAGCATATAAATTTACAACTGTCAATTATTAGTTACCACATTTACTGTTAAAATTAAAAAAATAAGAAAGAGACTTGGGTATGGAATACAGGTATAATGTATCTTGTAGTGAAACTACATCAAAAAATTGGACACCTACTGCGGTTGAATGCTATGAGTTGGGTTGTTCTTGTTCTAAATGTAATCTGTATAAATTATATTTTTCAGATAGTCTCTTTAAATGTAAGATGAAAGAGACTGTAATTGAATTGGTAAGGAGATTAGGAGCTCCAAAGGAGATTAAATATGATTACTAGAGAAACGATTTGTAGAATGAATGGTAAAAAAGGCGGAAGGCCAAAGCAAGACTCAACAATACGCATTGAATTACCGGATATAGATTTGGTAATTCTTACCCCAACCCAATATGGGTCATTATTAGAAAAATACGGTTATGATTTATTGAGAAAAGCCCTTTTAATTTTAGATGATTGGCTAAAATGTGGCAGTAAAAGCTCAAAACAGTATGTCGGAAAAAATAATTATGCCCATTTTCGCTCAGACGGCTGGGTCGTGAATGAAGCAAAAAGGGGGTGACTTATTAGTCAACCCCTTTAAATTATTCTGAAAATCTTCATTCTTCACTCACAGTGTACTGTCTTAATGGCTTTGAAATTAGGTATTGCCGCTGTTTGTGGTATTTGTGGATTTCAGTAAATTTGTAGAATCTATTCTTTTTATTTTATGACTGTATCTTTAATGCTTCTTTTTTACTTTCAATAAGTTGAGATAATGATTGTTGATGAGTTCTTCCAAGTATGTGATCTTTTAAAATTTCAATTGATTTACTTAAGCCCTCTTTTGTATCATTATAGAATAATGAGCTTGCATAGCTCTGTAGCTTAATAGTATCTGTGGCTTTTTTTATTAAACCAAACGATTTTCTTTTTTTAGGGTTTATAAATTTGATACGTAAATAGTTCATTATACCAGATACAGAAGCATCATCAACGGCATTAAATATAATTTCGATATCATACTTATTGCAAAAATCCATCGCTGTTGAGTTTTTCTGGAATGCATCCATAACTCCTTCTCTAAATTCTGGGAATTTTTTATACAAACCTTTATACTTAACTGTTTTAATTGCTTTAAAATTTGGTGTTGTTTGTTGAATTTGTGGATTATTGTGTATTTGCATAATTACTCCTTTTTTACTGTTACTAATTTAAAAACGAGTAAAAAATATTTTTGCTAGTTATACCGCAAATCTAAAGTGAACTATATCACCGTCTTGAACGATATAATCTTTGCCTTCAAGACGTGTAACGCCTTTATCTTTACAAGCTGTGTATGAGCCGCATTCTACGAAGTCTTTATATGATGTTACTTCTGCTCTGATGAAACCTTTTTCAAAGTCAGTATGGATAACACCTGCAGCTTGCGGAGCTTTGGTATTAGCCGAACAAGTCCAAGCGTGTACTTCTTTTTCGCCCGCTGTTATAAAAGTAATTAAGTTTAACAGACGATAAACTGATTTAATCATTTTATCAATACCGCTATCTTCTACGCCTAATTCTTCGAGATATTCTTTAGCTCCTTCCTCACCAAGTTCAACAAGTTCTTCTTCTATGCGGGCACAGATAATAACTGTTTGAGCTCCGTGTGATTTAGCAAATTCTTCTACGCGTTTTGTGTATTCGTTTCCTTCTTTCAAGTCAAACTCTGAAACATTTGCACAGTAAATGACAGGTTTTACTGACATCAAGTTAAGCTGTTTTATTGCAGCTATTTCGTCTTTATTGAAGTGATCTTCAAGGTTAATAAACTTTCCTTCGCCTAAAAGTTCTTGAAGTTTTAGAAGTGCATTGTTCTCCAAGACAGCTTCTTTGTCTCCGCCTTTAGCTTGTTTTTGAATTCTTTGGATACGTCTTTCAACCGAAGCTAAATCTGCAAGTGCAAGTTCTGTGTTAATTATTTCGATGTCGCTTATCGGATCAACTTTTCCTGCAACGTGGATAGTGTTCTCATCATCAAAGCAACGTACAACTTGGATTATAGCGTCAACTTCTCTTATATTGTGTAAGAATTGGTTTCCCAATCCTTCGCCTTGACTTGCGCCTTTAACCAGACCTGCAATATCTACAAATTCAATAACTGTAAGGATTATTTCTTTAGCTTTACACAAATCCGAAAGAACTTTTAGTCTTTCGTCCGGAACGGTTACGACACCTACATTTGGTTCAATTGTACAGAACGGATAGTTGGCGCTTTGTGCATTTTTTGTTGCTGTAAGTGCATTAAATAAAGTTGATTTTCCTACGTTTGGAAGTCCTACAATTCCGGCTCTAAGCATATTTATAATTCCTTTCAATTAAATAATTTCAGCTATCGCCCATGTTAGCATAAAAACGATAATTTACATAACATTTATTATCAAACCTATCTCTCCAACGGAGAGATAAGAATTTCTTAATGAGCTTTTAGCGAATTTAGAAATTCAAGAGAGGGTTTAGTTTGATTGTAGATTTTAATTTGTGCATTTCTTTCTTTTTAATTGCGATTCAAAAAGAAAGAAACGCACCCAAAGAAAGAAAAACAACGCTGTTTTCCTACGCCCTTCGGGCGTTCAGACTGAATGGCTGAGTTCGGCGGGATATATTTTATCC
>CAYSIO010000198.1:0-3188 GCA_964431115.1 uncultured Vampirovibrio sp. | reverse complement strand
GGTCGGATTTGAAAAAGTACGAAAAATTGTCATTTTTCGACTTTTTCCGCATCCTCTGTATGTAAACTTTTGTAACAATTTTGTCAAAAACCCTAAAGATTTGCTAAAGAAATGCCGTAATACTTAATAGCAAGGAAAAATAAAAGGAAAGCGGTTAAAACAATGGGATTATCATCTTCAACTTGTAGACTATTAGCTCTTACCGGTCGTAAAAATGCAATCGGACTGGAGGAGACACGTCTTTCTAATGAAAAAGTTTCGCTTTCCAGAGATATGCAGAGGGTTTCAAAAAAATATCAAGATGCTTTGAATGAGAAAGTGCTTAAATGGTCAAACAACAGTGGTGTATCTTATGTTGATTTAAGCTATCAAAACCTTATGAAACCAAGTTCTATGAATCAGAACACCCCGTATTTGTTAACTGATCATAGTGACAGAGTTATTGTTGATTCTCAGTATAAAAAATATGCCGAGATGATTTCAGCAAACGGAAATCCCGGTGATTGGGAAAGCGTAAGAACAAAAGTTTTATCTGACATTACAGGGATAGATGCAAATAAAATTGAGAATGAAAATTCTTATTGGGAAGAAATTTGGGCAAATGAAGCTGTAATTAATGACTTGATTGAAAATGAAAAGACCATGCCTACAAAAGGCGGCAGTATAGAAAGCTTCCTTCAATACTCAGGACTATCTTCTACCGGTACAGGCGGAAGTTTCTCTAAAGGTGAAAATTGGGCTGATGCATATAGCAAAGGCGGTACAATCGATTTAGGAGGCGTAGATACTGCGGTTAATAATTTACAACAAATCCTTGATACAATTTATGCAGGTTTAGAACCATATCTTATTGATGACGAATGCAAAGAAGCGCTAAAATCCGGATGTGAAGCCTTTATGAACTCTAATAAAGTTTTTATTGAAGGAAATGACGAAAAATATGAAGATTCGCTTAAAGCCGACTTCACTGCTATAAGCGGTAATTCTAACAATTATAAGGTTAATGTTACAAATTTAATTGATTCTGTTTTAAGTAATATTCCAAAAGATACAGCTACGAGTGGTGTTCAAACTCTTGACTGGGCGGATATAAAATCAAGCAAATATCAAGATTGGGTAGAATCTCATGCTCTATGGGAAGCTCAGTACGAAAGCGCTAAAAAAGATTATGATACATCAGTTGAAGCGAAAAACCAATTATTTACAGCAGATGAAGAATCTTTAATAGCTTTTTATGACGCTATTTTTTCTGCAATCGCAGAAAGAGGTTGGACAAGTAATGAACAAGTTAATGATACAAACTACTTAAACCAAATGCTTCAAAACGGACTTTATACTATAACAACCGTAGAGAGAAAGAACGAGTATGATGATAATTCAGGAGAATACGTTTGGAATAACGACTATAAAACTGATATTGCAAGTAACTTTAAAAATGTATTTATTGTAAATGATACTTCTGCTAGAGAACAAGCTTTAGTGGAATATGAACATGAAAAAAATATTATTAACGCTAAAGAAACAAAAATTGATACAAGAATGAAGAATCTTGAGACTGAGCTTGCTGCTATTAATCAAATGCTTCAGGGTATCGAACAAGTTAAGAATGATAATATTGACAGAACCATGAATACATTTGCTTAATCTTTGAACTTGTTTGTGCTACTCTTATACTTAGTATAAGGGGTAGATATGTTTGAATCGTTATCGGATAAGTTACAGGATATAATAGCAAAGACATCCGGACAAAAAGAGTTAACTCAAGAAAATATGCAAGATGCTTTAAGAGAAATCAGAAGAGCTCTTCTTGAAGCAGACGTGAATTTACGCGTCGTAAAAGCTTTTATATCTAATATTAAAGACAGGGCAGAAGGTGAAGATGTCGTACACGGTGTAAATCCTTCTCAGCAACTTGTCAAAATAGTCCACGACGAATTAATAGAAATTCTCGGGAAAGAAGCAAAACTTCTTGATTATTCGGGACATCCAAACTTAATAATGATGCTTGGTTTACAAGGTTCCGGTAAAACTACATCTTCTGCTAAGCTTGCCGTAAAGCTTAAAAACGAAGGTAGAAACCCTCTATTAGTAGCCTGTGACGTATACAGACCTGCTGCAATCACTCAATTAAAGACTTTGGGTTCTGAAATTGGAGTGCAAGTATACACAGAAGAAGGTGTAAATAACGTTCAGACAATCGTCGGAAATGCCATTAATTATGCTAAAGAAAACGGATTTAATACGCTTATCTTAGACACTGCGGGTCGTTTGCAAATTGATACTGACATGATGGCAGAATTACTTTTAATAGATAGAGTTTTCCACCCTACGGAAAAACTTCTTGTTATAGACTCTATGACCGGTCAAGAAGCTGTTAGCGTAGCTGAAAACTTTGATGCACAGTTATCAATTACAGGTTTAGTATTAACAAAGTTAGACGGCGACTCAAGAGGTGGTGCCGCATTAAGTATTGTCTATTGTACAGGCAAGCCTATTAAACTTACCGGTACAGGAGAAAAACTGAACGCATTGGAAGATTTCTATCCTGAAAGAATGGCTGATAGAATTCTTGGAATGGGTGATATTGTATCACTCGTTGAAAGAGCACAAGAAGTTTTTGACGAAAAAACAGCGCGAGAAATGGAAAAGAAAATGGCAAAAGCGGAGTTTTCTTTTAACGATTTCTTAAAAATGCAATCTCAAATGAAAATGTTTGGTTCAATGGACCAACTTTTAGGAATGTTACCCGGACTTAAGATGTCAAAAGATGATAGACAAATGATTTCTCACGAAGGTGAAAAGCAGATGAAAAAGATTGAAGTGTTTATTCAATCTATGACTCCTGAGGAAAGAGAACATCCTGAATTAATGAATTCTTCTCGCAAAAAAAGGATTTCACAAGGTTCGGGCATACCAATGCATGATATAAATATCTACATTAATCAATTTGAGCAAATGCGCAAAATGATGAAGGGTATGAATGATATGAAAAACATGTTTGGTAAAATGGGGGGTAAACTAGGGGGTAAACTAGGTCAACAAGGTGCCGGCATGCTTGCGATGCAACAAATGCGCAAAAACATGAGGAGATTTAAGTAGGGGTAAATGAAATAAAAAGTTTCCCTCTCCAACGGGGAGGGTGCCCGCAGGGCGGGTGGGGTACAGAATCAATTTAAAAAATTTCCCTC
>CAYSIO010000197.1:0-3219 GCA_964431115.1 uncultured Vampirovibrio sp. | reverse complement strand
TTGTCATCAATAAGTAATACTTTTGATTTTTTCTTAAATTCACGTCTCATACTCTCTTCTCTCCCCATTTATATAAATTGTTGTATTAAATTTCTAGTCTACACTATGTATATTACCCCCTTATAGAGGATTGTTTCATCAATATAAAGGTCGATTTTAGAGGGTTTTGAGTAAATATACGGATCTAGACCATATGGTCTAGAAAACAGCCTCTAATCCATGCGGTCATGGAAATTTAGACCATGCCGATTATTTTTTCAAATCTACAATAAAAAGTGTAGTCAAAAAAGACGAGTATCATCTATGTAGTTTAGTATATCTGACCCAAATCTATTCCATTAAGCTTTCTACGATTGGAGGAAGTTCTGATAAGCTGGAAATTTCAATAGTTTTAGGAGTTACGTTTCCAAAAACCTCATCAAATTCCTTAATTGCAAGTTCATTTACTATCGCATTAACAACAAGGTTACTAATAGCTTTACCGCTGTTTTTGAAATTATCAATTCTTTCTTTTATAAAATCATCTCGTTCAATATTTTTTGAGTTGCTAAACAAAACATCTGCCATTTTGTCAAACTCTTTTCCGGTTAGGATTATAAAAGAATGGTATCCTTCTCTTCTTGGTGGATTAATATTTGCTCCGGTATGTAACTTTGCCCAATCAATGGAATAACCGCCAATTTCATTTAGGCTTTCCATTAGTTCAGGATAATTTGCGGATTCTAAATATGCATCAATTTTCGGGCAGATTGCTTTACCAAAAAATTCTGCTATTTTGCATTTCCAAGCACTTGGCATATTAACGGCCTTTTCACACGTTCTAACGAATTCATCTTCTATCGCAATATAATTTTTAGTGTTTTTAAAAGCTTTATGAGGGACTTGTACTATTGCATATTTACCAAAACTTGGTTGCGAATTATTAACAGGTTGTATCATTTTTTCTCCTTATGCTATCTTCTAAAAAACGTCTAAAAAAAGTTTTTGCTATTTGTTTGGTAATTATTAAACAATATGTTAGAATAAACTTATGGAAGGCATTAACCAAGAATATTTAGATAACCTTAAAGTCAAGGTTCATAATAAACTGGAGGGAGTTGAACTATACCAATATAAAGGTAGTGTATCAAAGCTTCTTGGGCTTACTGTTGAAGTAAAGTTGCCCGGACTAAAAATCGGTGACCTTTGCTACATTGAAGCTGCGAACGGAGAGAAAAAGCCGGCTGAAGTTGTAGCTTTTAAAGGGGAAGTCGCACAATTACTTTTACTTTATGACGGCGCAGGAATCGGTCAAGGTAGTTTGGTACAGACTACGGGAAAACCAATTACAATTCCTGTCGGGGATTTTTTATTGGGTAGATTAATAAATCCAATGGGTGAAGCTATAGACGGGCGCCCTATGGATACAACCGGAGCACTTTGGAGAAATGTTGAAGGACCGCCTCCGGGTCCGTTTGAACGTCCGATTATTACGGAAATGTTTTCAACAGGTGTTCGCGCCATAGATTCTTGTATGACTTTTGGATGCGGACAGCGTATGGGCTTGTTTGCAGGTTCAGGGGTTGGTAAAAGTACGCTATTAGGTATGATTGCGAGAAACTCTGACGCTGATGTAAACGTTGTTGCACTAATCGGTGAACGTGGAAGAGAAGTTAAAGAATTTATAGAAGACGCGCTTGGTCCTGAAGGCATGAAGCATTCTGTGCTTGTTTGTTCAACAGGTGATCAGCCGCCATTGATTCGTCAAAAGTGTTTGCTTACGGCAACTGCTGTTGCTGAATATTTTAGAGATCAAGGCAAAAAAGTTTTCTTGATGACAGATACAATTACCCGTTGTGCAATGGCTGGTCGTGAAGTGGGTCTTTCTATCGGTGAACCGCCAACAATGAAAGGTTATCCGCCATCAATATTCTCTTGGTTGCAAAAAGCTCTTGAAAGAGCGGGTAATAGTGAAAAAGGTTCTATTACGGCTTTTTATACAGTTTTAATGGAAGGTGATGATATTAATGACCCGATTGTAGATACTGTGCGTGGTATTACGGATGGTCACATTTTCTTGTCAAGAAAGGTTGCGGAAGCTAACCATTACCCTGCAATTGATGTTTTAGGCAGTATTTCGCGTCTTATGTCTGCGATTGCTTCTCAAGAACATAAAGATGCTGCTGCAAAGATGAGAAAAATTCTTGCAATGTATCGTGAGAATAAGGACTTGATTGACGTTGGCATGTATCAGCCGGGAACAAACCCTAAACTGGATATTGCTATCGAAATGATGCCACAAATCAATGGATTCTTGCAACAAAGGACTTCTGACAGCGTAAATATGCAAAATACCATTGATACGCTGGTTAACATGATGTCAAATGTTGATATTTAATTATGTTTTGGCTACAATTGAACTACCGAAATTATGTGTATTATATACAATATTAATTTTTGTAAAATATTTTTATAATGTTCCGCTAGCTAGCAAAATTTATTTTGTTCGTACGTTTATGTACATGTGAAGGAGTTCAGGTAGTGTTTATAAACAAAATAGGAAAAAGCTTTAATAGTCCGAAATTCTTGGGTTATCAACATGTACAGGATAATGTCGGCAATGATATTATGCGTTTTAATTATCCTTTCGATTATGAGAGAGAAATTTGTGAATTACAATTCTTTAAAGTCGAATCTTTAGGAAGCGGGAAATATAAACTCAATGAGAAGCCTATTTATACGCAACAGCTTCAGCAAGGCGGAGTTAATGTAGATATTCAATCAATAGCGGATTTAGATGAAAAAGCTCCTTTTGCTTATAGATATGTTAGGAAAGACAAGTATAATCACAATGTTATTTACGCAGGTGCTGATACCGGTGTGAAGATAAATGCGGGTGAACCCGGAAAAAATATTAGACTTCGCAGGGAAGACAATATCCCAATGGCAGAATATACGCTTGTTACTCGTAACGGTACTATTCCGATAGTTCAAGGTGCCGGATATTTAGCTTTGCCTGATTCACAAAGAGTGGGCTATTTTCATAGAGATTTTGATGACCCGAATACGGGCGAAATTTATTTGGATGAGAGAGTTCAGAAGGATATGGAAAGCGTAAAAAGGACTTTTTCTAATAAATTTGGCGGAAATCTTGCAGGGCTTGAAAAAAGTATTGAATATTTGAGTGAATTAGGTATAAAAGTTTTATATGCTTGTCCGATTGCAGGTGGAGATAACAAG
>CAYSIO010000196.1:0-3243 GCA_964431115.1 uncultured Vampirovibrio sp. | reverse complement strand
ATTTTTTAGAGTCATAAGCAAAGTATGCTTGAGCATCTTTGTCTGTATATTGACCAATAATCTTGATTGAGTTTTTGTTAGCACCAACTGTACCGTCAGAGCCAAGACCCCAGAACATACAGTTAGTTGTACCAGCAGGCTCAGTAACGATTTCTTCAGTAACTTTTAATGATTTGTTAGTAACGTCATCGTTAATACCAACTGTAAATCCGTGGAAGCCGTTAGCTTCTGAGTGTTTGAATATAGCAAGAATCATTGATGGTGTAAATTCTTTAGAAGATAAACCATAACGTCCGCCAATTACTCTAATTTCTTTATTTTCTAAAGCTGCAACTACATCTAAGTATAGAGGTTCGCCGATTGATCCAGGTTCTTTTGTTCTGTCAAGAACAGCGATTCTCTTAACTGATTTAGGTAGAGCTTCATTGAATCTCTTAACATCGAATGGTCTGTATAATCTAACTTTAACTAAACCGTATTTTTTGCCTTGAACAGAATTCAAGTATTCGATAGTTTCTTCGATAGCTTCGCAGCCAGAACCCATAGCAACAATTACGTCTGTAGCATCAGGTGCACCAACGTAATCGAATGGATGGTATTGTCTGCCTGTAACTTGAGCAACTTTATCCATGTATTCTTGAACGATATCAGGAACTGCTTCGTAGTATTTGTTAGAAGTTTCTCTACCTTGGAAGTATACGTCACCATTTTGAGCCCCAACTTTACATACAGGAGCTTCCGGACGTAATGCTCTGGCTTTGAATTCTTCGATATATTTTGGTTCAACTAATTTTGCAATATCTTCGTAAGAAATTTCTTCGATTTTGTGAATTTCGTGAGATGTTCTGAAACCATCAAAGAATTGCAAGAATGGAACTTTTGCTTTGTAAGTAGCTAAGTGAGCTACAAGAGCTAAATCCATTTCTTCTTGAACAGAGTTTGCTGCTAACATTGCATAACCTGTGTTCCTACAAGCCATAACGTCAGTGTGGTCACCGAAGATTGCTAGTGATTGAGCTGCAAGAGCACGAGCTGAAACGTGGATTACGTGAGGAAGCATTTCCCCAGCTGCTTTGTGCATTACAGGAATCATCAATAGTAAACCTTGTGATGCAGTGTAAGTTGAAGTCAACGCACCTGCAGCAAGTGAACCGTGTACAGCACCTGCAGCACCAGCTTCAGATTGCATTTCAGCAACTCTTACTTCTTTGCCCCAGATGTTTTTTCTGTGTTGTGATGCCCATTCATCAACCCATTCTCCCATTGTGGAAGAAGGTGTGATAGGGTAGATTGCAGAAACTTCGCTTAATGCATACGCAATATGCGCCGCAGCGTAGTTACCGTCAACTGTGATTGTTTTTTTTGTCATATCGAGTATCTCCCTTTCAATTTTACTCTTCCGAGCTTAAATAAATTATAACGCAAACAAAGAAAAGGCAACACTTTTTAATCTTTTTTTAAAAGGAAATAAGGGAATAAGGAAAGTAAGGAAATAAGGTGTTATAATTTTTTTAAATTAACCAATGCCTATCTATTGAAATTTTATGAGCGAAGCGAATTTAACCTCTTATTCCCCTATTACCTTATTTCCTCATTACCTTTATTTTAAGTTTGAATTTTCTCTTCCTTTGTTAAATAATTAAATCAAGACAAGAGGGAATAAAATGTACGATAAAAAATCACTGAAAGCTGAAGAGTTTATTAACCATGAAGAGATATTAAAAACGCTTGATTATGCCGAAAAAAATAAGGATAATTTAGATTTAATAAATAATATTTTAGAAAAAGCTCGCCCTGTAAAAAATGGTAACGAAACCTCTTGCACAGGACTTACCCACGAAGAAGCAAGTGTACTTTTAGCAAATAATAATCCGGAAATCACTAAAAAGATTTTTGATTTGGCGGAAGAAATTAAAGAAGCTTTTTATGGTGATAGAATCGTTATTTTCGCACCGCTTTATCTTTCAAACTATTGTGTAAACGGATGCGTCTATTGTCCTTACCACAAGCAAAACACAACCATTCCTAGAAAAAAACTTACACAAGAAGAAGTTGCAGCGGAAGTTATTGCACTACAAGATATGGGACACAAGCGCTTGGCAATTGAAGCGGGAGAAGATCCTGTTAATAACCCGATTGAATATATTTTGGAATGTATAAAAACTATTTATTCCGTTAAACACAAAAACGGTGCAATACGCAGGGTTAACGTAAATATCGCCGCAACAAGCGTAGAAAATTATAGAAAATTAAAAGAAGCAGAAATCGGAACTTATATTCTTTTCCAAGAAACTTATCACAAAGAATCTTACGAAAAACTACATCCGACAGGACCAAAACATAATTATGCATACCATACAGAAGCTATGGATAGAGCTATGGAAGGCGGTATTGATGATGTTGGTTTGGGTGTGCTATTTGGGTTAGAAAGATACAAGTACGAGTTTGCGGGGCTTTTAATGCATGCTGAACACTTGGAAGCTGTGCACGGTGTTGGTCCGCATACAATTTCCGTTCCAAGAATTAAAAACGCTGATGATGTCGATGCTAGCAAGTTCGATAACGGCATTGATGATGAGACCTTTGCAAAATTAGTTGCGCTTATTAGAATTGCTGTTCCTTATACAGGATTAATTGTTTCTACTCGTGAATCTGAAAAAGTTAGAGAAAGACTTCTTCAGCTTGGCGTTTCTCAAGTATCAGGCGCTTCGAGAACTTCTGTCGGCGGATATTGCGAAGAGGAAAGACCAACAGAAACAGAACAATTTGATGTGTCAGACCAAAGAACTTTAGACGAAGTTATCCGTTGGTTAATGCAGTTAGGTAAAATCCCTTCATTCTGTACTGCTTGTTATCGTGAAGGAAGAACCGGTGACAGATTTATGTCGCTTTGTAAAACAGGACTAATCCAAAATTGTTGTCAACCAAATGCTCTAATTACTCTAAAAGAGTTTTTAGTTGATTATGCAACTGAAGAAACCAAGAAAATCGGCGAAGAATTTATCAAAAAAGAATTAGCTAAAATATCTAACGAAAAACTAAGAGAATCTGTTGCAAATAACTTAGCTGAAATAGAAAAAGGTAATAGAGATTTTAGGTATTAGGGGTAAGAAAGAATAATTTTTCAATTAAATCATTATTCTTCTCTATTGCTTTTCTTAAGATATTTTCTCCTGCATGATCTCCATTGTATGCACAAGAGTTTGCAACAACTTCCATTGAAGATTGAATAACATTAAGCTT
>CAYSIO010000195.1:0-3247 GCA_964431115.1 uncultured Vampirovibrio sp. | reverse complement strand
TTCGCTCCTGCGCTACCTTACCTCTCACAAAACCTGACATTTAGTCAGCTTTTGCTCGGCAGAGTGCCACGCACCCACATATTTAATTTTCCAAGCATATTCATATTATCATAAATATGTTTTTATTTTCAAGCTTTTACCAACTTGTATCGTCTAATTCGGATATTTTTACCTCAGTAAAGAATTTTTTGAAAAAATTTCTTGGTGTTTTCAAAGCCTGCTTTATACTTTCATTTCCTGCCATGTCATGACCTATAATCCACTCATCAGTTTCTGATGAATATGCAACATCATTGATATGTGGTCCGCCTTTTAATTTAGAATACGGAATCTTGTTTTCTTCTAAAAAACATTCAAAATTATTAAAAATCTGCTCACTACGTTTATCAAACATATTAGGTTTTGAACCTAGCAAAAATCCCTGCAAATCAGGATTTTTCAAATTAAAATTATTCTTTATACAATCTACAATTTTTTGAAAATTCTGGTTTTCTTTTCGCGTAGGACAAATATGCATCAATAAAACTTTTAGACCGTCGGTTATACCGCATACCGTACAGTCAAAAACGTGTTTTGTATAAGCCTTATCCGCTAAAACGCTTTCTCCTATTGTCCATGGATAATCCACGTACCTATGAGTACCATAAGGCATAACAATCTTTTGAAATTGCGCTTTACTAACAGGTCTTATTGTAGATTGAAAAGAAATACCATCCATATCTTATTCAAACCCCGTAAATAAAAAATTTGCTACAACAAACTATTTTACCACTTTTTGAAAATAAAGAACACTGCTAAAATTATAAATCCAAATCCAACTAAATAATTCCACTGAAAATCTTCTTTTAGATACAAAATAGAAAAAATACTAAACACAATCAGTGTAATAACTTCTTGCATTGTCTTTAATTGCGCTGCTGTAAAGTATTCGTGTCCGATTCTGTTTGCAGGAACCTGAAAACAATATTCAAGAAGGGCGATTCCCCAGCTTACGAGAATTACAATCCATAAAGCTGAGCCTTTGTATTTCAAATGACCATACCAAGCAAACGTCATAAAAATATTTGAAATTGTTAACAATAAAACCGGCAAAAGCTGTCTTAACATCTAGAATCTTTGCTCCACTTTAGTATTTGCAATAATAAATGCAGAAATCATCAACACACATCCAACAATTTCTCTAACGTTCATAACTTCACCCAATATAAGTGCTCCGCCTACAACAGCAAACACTGATTCTAAACATAGAATAAGTGACGCAAGTACAGGAAACGTGTGCTTTTGCCCAAACATTTGCAAAGTATAAGCCACACCACAAGCAAGGAAACCTGCATAAAGAAGAGGGACTTTACAAGCTAAAAGATTTTCCAAAGACACTGTTTCTAACAAAAACATTGGAATTAACGATAACAAACCCGCTACCAAGAATTGCACACATGATGCTTTTATCGGATGAACTTTGGAATATTTATCTACCACTAAAATATGTGCTCCATAGAAAAGCGCACCAACTAAAAGCCACAAATCATATATTGAATATCCGCCTTCGGGATGGAAACACAAAAGATATAAACCAATTACTGACAAAAATACGCTAAATATAACTCTCTTTGCAATTTTTGAACCCATAAATACTGAAAAAATCGGCACAAAAATAATATACAAAGCTGTTATAAATCCTGCTTTTCCGGCTCCGACAAATTGCATGCAATATTGCTGAATAGACATTGCAATAAACAATGCAATACCGCAAGAAATGCCGGCTTTTGCAAGTCCGACTCTTTGTACATATTTTCTAACCGGAGTTCTTTTATCTTCTTTTGAGTATTTAACCCAAAGAATGAGCGGTACCAAGCTCAACGCGCCAAGAAAACTTCTCACTGCATTAAAAGTAAATGGCCCAATAAATTCCATGCCTGCTCTTTGGGCAACAAAACCAAGCCCCCAGATAAGAGCGGTTAAGAATAAAGCGATATTTCCTGCTAATCTATTTTTCATAAAAAACATTATACAATAAAAATCTGTCTGGCGAAAAGATTTTTATTGTAAATTCAAGGACAATAAAATTATATTTATGTTGTCTTTTAGTTTTGTATTTTTAATTGTACTTTTCTTTTTTCTTTCTCTTGAAGGTAAGAAAAAAGAAAAGTACCAAAAGAAAAAAGAAACACGCCTTTATGCTGTTAGCAATGACGATTAATATCGTCATTGCGCAAGCTTATACAAGCTTGTGATTAATTTATCCAAAGCTCTTAAGAGCTTTTGTTGAGTCGATTAATATCGACGAAACCAACAGTTCTAAAAGCGTATTTTCTTCTTTTTTTGGTACTTTTTTTCTTCTTTTCCTCGCAACAAAAGAAGAAAAAAAGTACATAAAATAAATCTAGTATTATAAAAAAAGACAACATAATATAATTACATTGTCTTTTCAATCTTATTCAATAATAGAATTTAGTTTGGACATAACTAAATTCTGTTATGCCATACTCCGCCTGTTCTGTCAACAAAAGCATCATAGCAAGACCAAAGTCTAAAGATACCTGTTAGACCAAGAACAGCGTGAGTAATATTTTTTTCTTTCGGGTTTTCATTAATTAATTGACCGATACCTGGCCATACTAATAATGAAAGAGCTGCAGCACCTACAGAACGACCTGAAACTTCACCCGGACGTCCTTCTGTTGCAAATACAGGAGCTGCCATTGATAACACCATTAACAAAATCATTGATGATAAAATCTTTTTCATAAAACTTCCTCCTAAACTAATCTATACTATAACTTTTGGGTAACCCAAAGTAAATGATATCCAAACTGTGTTTTTACAGGGTCAGAAACCTCTCCGACATTACCATTAAATGCTGCATTCTCAAAAGGTTTTACCATTTGTCCTCTGCCAAAACAACCTAAAGAACCGCCGTTTCTACCGGAAGGACATGTCGAATAAATTCTTGCATAATATTTAAAATCTTCATAAGATTTAATCTGACTTTTTAGTTTAATCGCATCCATTTCTGTCGGAACCAAAATATGACTTGCACAAACTTGCGTGATTTCTTTTGCAAAAACAGCACCACAAAAACAAGTCATAGCTAATAAAATTGCAAATAATTTTTTCATATAAACTCCTCAAATTATGGATTAATTATCTCATATAAAAAAGAATACTGCAAGCCTTCAAGGAGTTATCTTAAACATACCCAGATGTAGAATTGTTTTCAAAAAAGATTTCATAAAAAATAACAGTA
>CAYSIO010000194.1:0-3260 GCA_964431115.1 uncultured Vampirovibrio sp. | reverse complement strand
GATCCCAGGTGTTACTGATGAACATATTGCAACTCAAATCAGAGCAGCATTAAACGGCCTAAGCGAAGAAGAAATCTCTAAATCAGTTATCGCTTACGAACCAATCTGGGCTATCGGTACCGGTAAAACTTGTGATTCAGTAGAAGCTAACAGAGTTATCGCTATGATTAGAAACGTTGTTAAACAAGTGTCCTCAGAATCTGCCGGCGAAGCTATCAGAATTCTTTACGGCGGTTCTGTAAAACCTTCTACAATTGAAGAGCAAATGTCACAATCAGACATCGACGGAGCTTTAATTGGCGGTGCCAGCTTAACAGCTGAAAGCTTTAACGAAATTATATCTAACACAATGAAAGTTAGTGTATAGGTTAAACTTTTTATAAGATAAAAAGCGGTGAGAAAATCTCATCGCTTTTTTTATGCGAAATATCATCCATATGTACGTTATCCTGCATGTAAATCTTTCATAGAATAGACTAGGGAGAGGATTATGCAAATTAACTCAAATGCCGAGAGCAACTTGGCTAAAGTCTTGAATAAAGTTACTGTGCCGAAACGTTCACGTTCTTATGAATTGTGTGTTCGTGCTGATGCTATGCGTTTTGCAAAACTCTACCGTGAGTCAGTAAAATGTTATCTTGATTCAATTATGATGGATAGAGACCACCAAGAAGCTTATTGGGGGCTTGCAGAGTCTTATAAGTATTTAGGTGAATATAAAAAATCTATTAAAATGCTTGAAAAATTGATTGAATTAGATGATAAAAATGACAAATATTTCTTCCAGCTTGGAGTTTGTTATCTTTGTGACGGACAACCTGCGGAAGCAATCCCACATTTAGTACAGAGTATCGTTATTAACAGAGAAAATTTGGAAGCTCAAATTCAATTAGCAATTGCTCACGAGCTTGTTGATGAAGCAGAGCTTTCCTTGATGATTTATGACAAATTGATTGAAACAAACCCAGAATTTTTAAAGGCATACTACAATAAAGGTGCTATGCTTATGGGTATGGGTGATTTTGAAGAAGCATCCAAAACTTTCTTCAAATTAATTAGACGAAATCCGGACTATTACAAAGCATATCTCGGAATTGCAATGAGTTTTGATAAGCTTGAACGGTATTCCGATGCAATAAGATACTATAGAAAATTCTTAGGACTAAAACAATTCTCAGAAGATGCTCTTTTTGCTCGTCAAAGAATTAAAGATTTACGCGAATATATGCCTTCCAAAGGCCATTCTTTAGAGTTGGTTCGTTAATTTATTATAGTTATTTAAGTAATCTTGAGCAATCTTGTCTTTACCTAGACTTTTGTATACATAAGCCAAATTATAGTGTATTTCCGGAATATTATTATTTAAGGTAACAGCCTTAATTAATTCTGATTTAGCTTTCTTAAGTTCAGCAGTTTTTATATATGCACACGCTAAATTATAATGTACATATGGGTTATTTTTGTTGTATTTCAATGCAAGCTTATAATTTTCTATTGCAGCACCGTATTTTTCATCTGCAAGATAATGATTAGCTAAATTATAATAAGATTTATAATACTTCTCATCCGCAAAAATTGCTTTTTGATACATAAATATTGCATTATCTTTTTCGCCTTTTTCATCAAGAAGATTACCTAAAAGTAACCAATCTTGCGCGGTACGCTCATTTTCATTAATCTGAAGCAATAACTCTAATGTTTTTTGAAAATTATTATCACTATAAAATGCTGTAGCTTGCTTTGAAAGCTCTGTCGAAGCAAAGCAAGAATTTATTCCTATTAGTAAAAACAACGATGTTAAAAATCTCTTCATAATGATATTATATTGTAACATTATTCTTGAAATCAAGACATGTTATTGATACACTTTATCCAGAGAGTTTAAATAAGGAGTAAATAATTTATGGTTTGCTTAACTTGCAAGAAAAATGATACAAAAGTAATTAAAGATGCCTTAAAAGTTTTGGGAAAAGAAAACTTAGCACTAATTGTTCATGGTAGCAGTTTCCCTGCTCGTGATGGTGAAGATACCGGTTTTGGTACATTTAACTCTGAATCAGGTCACGCTTTGATTGATTATGCGTCAAATATTTTTAACGCAATTCAACTTGGACCTGCAGGTAAAACAAAAGCTTCTGATTCTTCTCCATACTGTGGAACAATTTTCTCAGGAAACCCTTTGTTTATTGACTTAAAACAACTTACAACAAAAGAATGGGGAGAAATTCTTTCAATTGAATCATATAAAAAAGTTGTACGCGAAAATCCGAAACAAAATAGCGGAAGAACAGCTTATTCTTATATTTCAAGTGCTCAAATTGAAGCTTTAAAAGAAGCTTGGAGTAAATTTAAAGGTTCTAAATTACTTAAAAAAGAATTCGAAAAATTCAAAAAGGAAAATTCTTTCTGGTTGGATAACGACTCTTTATATGAAGCTCTTTCTATCGAAAATGGCGGAGATTTCTGGTATATTTGGAAAAACGAAGCTGATAAAAACTTAATGAACCCAAAATCAGAAGACGAAAAGAAAATATATGCAAAACGTATTGCAGAAATTAAAGAAAAATATTCAGACGAAATTGAATTTTATTCATTCTGCCAATTCGTTTTAGAAGTACAAAACGAAGCTACTAAGAAATTTGCGCTTAAAAAAGGTATTAAAATGATTGCTGACAGACAAGTTGCATTCTCTGACAGAGATGCTTGGGCTTATCAATCATTATTCTTGGATGGCTGGTACTTAGGTTGCCCTCCGGACTACTTCTCTAAAAACGGTCAAGCTTGGGGATTTCCTGTTATGGATCCTGACAAAATGTACAATGCTGACGGTTCATTAGGTGAAGGCGGAATCTTGATGAAGAACCTTTACAAAAAGATGTTCAAAGAAAACCCTGGTGGTGTGAGAATCGACCACATTGTAGGGCTTATTGATCCTTGGGTTTATAAAGTCGGTAAAAAACCTATGTGTGAAGACGGAGCAGGAAGACTTTATTCTTCTCCGGAACACCCTGAACTTTCCAGATATGCAATCGCTCGTAATGAGGACTTAGATTGGACTTTGGAAGGCGATAAGGAAAAAAGAGTTAAAACTTTATCAGACGAACAAATCAAACTTTATGGCAGATTAATCGAAAAAATCGTTATCGGTGCTGCTAAAGAATGCGGTCTTGATAAAAATTCTATTGTTTGTGAAGACTTAGGAACTTTAACAAATCCGGTTGCTGCAGTTATGGAAAAATATGAGCTTCAAGGTATGAGAT
>CAYSIO010000193.1:0-3261 GCA_964431115.1 uncultured Vampirovibrio sp. | reverse complement strand
CTTAATACGAAAATAAAACAAAGACCAACCCCCACCCGAGACTCTATAACTCACAAAGTTCGTTAAGAGTCTCTACCCTCCCCGTCGGAGAGGGTAATACCGATTACTCTTAACAAAATACATATTTTGTTAAGAATCAATATTCTTAATTAAAAGATTTATGACAAGTCTATTTTGTCATATTCTCTTTTAATTTCTTGGATATCTTGCCACATGAGCCACTTAGGACTACCTTTTTCTCTGGAATCATTTCTCAAGAGATAAGACGGATGAAAAATTGGCATAAGCTTTGCACCATGAACAACTTCAGCACCTTGATACCAATGCCCGCGAATTTTTGTAATCCCCCCGATATTCGGAAGTATTGATTGCACAGCAACATTTCCACACAACAGAATGATTTTAGGTTTTATTATATCGATTTGAGCTTTTAAATATTCCCAACAAGCCTCTTTTTCTTCCGGAAGAGGATTTCTATTATCAGGAGGACGGCATTTTAAAGTATTACAAATATAGACATCTTTTTCCCTGCTTAGCCCAACTGAAGCAAAGATTCTATCAAGAAGTTGCCCTGCTTTACCAACAAAAGGCTTTCCCTGTTGATCTTCATAAAACCCAGGAGCTTCACCAATAAGCATCAACTTCGGATTAGGTTTACCGTCAGAAAACACAATATTAGTGCGAGATTTGCACAATGGACATTTCTCGCACTTTAAACATTTTTCTTTTATTTCATCAAGCTGATCATACATTATGCAGTAACCAACTCTTTTACTTTTCTTCTTTGAATTTTTCTTGTCGCAGTTCTAGGAAGCGGTTGATCAATAATTTTTATATTAATCGGACGCTTGTAGTTTGCAAGCTGTTTTGAAAGTCTTTTTACTTCGTCTTTAAGCACCTTTTCTAATTCAGCACCCTGAAATTCCGCTTTAACATGTTCTGCCGGAACAACTACAAGAGCGATGTCTTCAGTACCGTCTTTAGCACCACCCTCACGTTCCATGCCGAATACACAAATTTCCGCAAACTTGTCGCTTTTTTCTAAAACAGCTTCTACTTCTTCAGGGAATACTTTTTTACCGCCAGAAAGTACAATCATGTTTTTGATACGACCTGTGATATAAACATTTCTGCCTTCTAATCTGGCTTTGTCTCCTGTATGGAACCAGCCTTCGCTATCAATAGCTTCCGCAGTTAATTCCGGCTGATTATGATAACCTTTCATAATTGAAGGTCCTCTTAGCAACAGCTCACCGGTTTCAGAATCAATTTTACCTTCAAAACCCGGCAATAATTCACCCACCGAACGTAAATCTCTATTCCATTTAGAATTAAATGAAGCAACAGGGCTTGTTTCTGTTAGACCATATCCTTCATACACTTCAATACCAATTCTACGGAAGAATTTTGCTGTTTCAAAGTCATAAGGCGCACCACCCGACATAAAAGAACGGAAATGCCCGCCAAAACAGTTATGCAATCTTCTGAACATTATCTTTTTTATCCATCTGAACGGCAAAAATTTTGCAGTATAGTGGAAATTTAATTTGAATAAAAATCTATATAATTTTGGCGCATTCCTCATTTCTGCTTCCAAAGTTGTTCTTAAAAGTCTTAAAAAAGCGGGCACGGAAATCATAAAATTAATTTTTCTGTCTTTAATCATATTTAAACAATCTTTTGGCTTAAGACTTTGAGTATAATATACAGAAAATCCCATATTCAAGAATGTTGCAAAACCGACTGTCATTTCAAACAAGTGGTTCATAGGCAATATTGAAAGAATTTTAGTATCTTTTTTAGGAAAAATCGGAGCCATTACTGTTTTTAAATCTTTTAACTGTGCAAGAATATTTCCGAAAGTTGTTTCAACACCCTTTGGGTTTCCTGTAGTTCCTGATGTATAAATGATAAACATTCTGGAATTTCTGGAACGATGTCTCCATTTGCAATGATAGTTGCAAGGAATCGTGTATAAGCTTTGTAATCCGCCGGATACCGGTTGTTCGTCCATAACAATAATGTGTTTTAACGAAGGAACCGCTTTTTGTAATTCTAAAGCTTTGTCTATATAAGCTTGTGAAACCAACATTACAGAAGGCTGACAATCCGTAAGAATAGAAGTTAATTCATAAATTGTTAATTTGATATCCAAAGGAACGGTAATCATACCTGAAATAACAGAACCTAAAACACAGACACCAAATTCAGGTTTTGACTCAGAAAGAATCGCCATTTTTTCTTCTTTTTGGATACCCAAATCATTTATAAGATATGACGCAAGTCTCCTTGCCATAAGCCCAAGTCCGTCATATGTAAGCTCTCTCCAGCCAAAATTTGTCTTCATACCTAAAGCTGTTTTACGAGCATATTTATTAGTTTTGTCCTCTAGTAATGAAAGAACGTTCGTATCGCGTTTTCTCATACTTCCTCCTTATTCAAACTATTTCAATTTAATATTATATCAAAAAAAAGAGGATAAACCTCTTTTTTTTGTAAAATTGTTACATTTTCTAGTTGTGTAATACAACTTCACCTGTTTCTAAGGACTTTTTAACATCCATTACTCTTTGATTTGAACTACCAACCCAATGAAGTTTGTTATCCAACAATTCTTCTACAAACTTTCCTTCACATAAAACATCAATGTCTGCAATGTCAGGGATATCTTTAATTTCTTCCCATAAGAAACCTGTATATAACCAAATTGTTTTATTAGGAAATTCTTGGCGAATTTTTTTCATTAAACGAAAAACTTCATCCCTATTGAACGGATGTAATGGATCTCCACCGGAGAATGTAATACCGGAACAGTGAGGTTTTGCTAAAGCCTCAAAAAGTTCTTTTTCTGCAGCTTCATCAAACGGTAGCCCTCCTGCTACATCCCAAGTAATAGGATTTTGGCAATTGTGACAACGATGCGTACAGCCTGATACCCATAAAACAACTCTTAATCCGTCACCATTTAACATGTCGTCTTTTGTAATATTGTGATAATTCATCTTCCCCTTGTCTCCTCTATTAAACTATTGTACAACTAACAAAATGTTTGTACAAAGATATTTATTTTTGTAAACAAAAACGGCTTCGGATTGCTCCAAAGCCGTTTTTTATTTTGCTTTACAGCTTACTTAATATTTGAATATGTCCAAGCATCGAATGTCGGTGTTTCAGAAATATTCATTTCTTTTTTCTTTTCACCTGCAGAACAATCATCGTGAGCGATTGGAGCATACAATCTGTTATAGTATTCAATTACCA
>CAYSIO010000192.1:0-3270 GCA_964431115.1 uncultured Vampirovibrio sp. | reverse complement strand
CCGCAGCTAAGATTCTCATGGAAGCTATGCCGGAGTTTAAGCGTTGTGCTATGGGTGATATTATCAAGATTGAGTATGGAAAGCTCAATGGCTTAACATACGAAGAAATTGAAGCGAATAAAGCTCAATATCGTCAAGGTTTGATTGATTTAGGGAATTGGGGACGAAAACAATCTCCTGATTATTGGTTACAAAAAATTATTGAACAAGAAGGTAATATTGTTGTTACAGACGTTAGAATTAAACACGAGTATGAAACCTTTAAAAAAGCCGGCGCAATCACAATAAGGGTTGAGGCGGAAAGAGAGCTTAGAGAAGCTCGTGGCGGCGCTTTAGTCGGAGAAGATGACGTTACTGAAGTTGATTTGGATAATATTCAGGATTGGGATTATCTAATCGACAATAACAAGGATTATGAAACATTAAAAAGCAAAGTTCTAGCAATTGTTGAAGAATTAAGTTAAGCATATGCAACCTCCTGATTTGTCTCATTTTTTTGTGCATGTCTCCTAGCCATAATTTGTTTATCAGCGGTTTGTCCTATTTTACTTAACACAATCGTTGACAATGCACCGGCAAGAAGCCCTTTGGCTCCGGAGTAAAGCATTGCGGTAAATGCCAATGAGGTTCCGATACCGGCAATGATTGGAGCAGCTTCTGTTATAGTTTTAGAAATTCTTTCATCTTTATCTTTTGCACGAGCAACAAGGACCCCTGATAATCCAAGCATTCCTAAAGAACCCAATATATCAGTAGGACCGCCGCCTAATTCTAAATCACGTTTTTTGTCAAAATATTCAAAGTTTTCTATATTGAATGATTTATGCATCTTTTTATTAAGTTTTAAATATTTCTTATGATACAATTTATATTCATCCGGAGAAAGTGATTCTTTCAGGATATCATCAATCTTGTCATATAACCCGTTTTTCTTTTTGGTTCCAAAGAATTTGGATAGAATTTTTTCACCATTTTCGATTGTTTGTTGTTTTGTTTCGTTTAAAGCATCTTGTGCCCAAAAATTAAGATTATTAAATGCATAATCCGTGTTATGTCTTGTGCTGCCTTTGATTAGAGGGTCTTTATATCCTTTTCGATAATCTTTAAAAGCTTGTATGACTTTTTCTTCAAGATTCTCCATATTTTTTTCTTGAATTTTTAACCGTTTCAATGTTTTATTTTTTCCAAAATATGAAGCTTCGCTTTCAATTTCTTTTATAAGTTTTTCTAATGCCAGTCTTTTATCTGCAGGCAGATTTTCTCCGTAGTGTCTTATTAAATCATTAATTGATTTTATTTGTTTTCCGGTTTTTTTATGTGTACTCAAAACTGTTTTAATACTGATATTATCAAACCATTTAGTAATTCCTGAGTAAGTTTTTTTCATTATGCCGGTAAAACCTTTATCAACACTTTTGAAAACCCCTCTTATATTCTCATTTTTAATGTTACTAAAACTTTTTTCTTTAGTAAGCCAATTTTTAAAATATATGTCTTTGATACTATTGAAATTGTTTGAAAAGTTTAAAACTTCTCCCAGTTTAGTAACCGCTTTTTCTCCAAATTTGTATATACCTGAATTTAAAAAGCTGTCTTTATTATGTTTTGCTTTATTCGCTAAATTAATTTGCCAATCTTTTATTTTAGCCATTAATTTAGGAGAATTTTTCGGATTTAAAACGAAAACGCTACCTACAAGAAGTGCAGTGGTTATACCCAATGCTATTGCTTTTGAATTCGATTTTTTAGTTTCATCTTTGTTTGCTTCTTGGGTAAAAATTGATACTTGTTTCTCAACTTGTTCTTGTATTTTTTCTACAGGATTTTTATTAACGCCATTAAAACTTGGCATTCCTGAATTCATGGAATAGCTTGTATAATTATGATAAGGATTATTGCTTATACGATAATCAAATGACATATAAACCCGTTAAAAAACCTTTCTACAAATATATAAAGTCTTTAAAACCATGAAAATTGCTCGATTTGAGCCCTTTTGTTAAGATTTGTAACTCGCTTCAAGCCTTAATTTTAGCTGTTTTAATTCTTCTTTTGTAAGGTAAGATGAAAAACGCATAAATTCATACATTGCATCTTCATATGAATACTGTCTGCGTTCTACTTTTTGTAGCCATTCTCTGACTTCTTGAGTTAACATAATGTAAACCTTAAAGATCCTTTTTCGTCGACAGTTTCATTCCACATATGCTTAGGTCGAACCCAAATATCACCCGTTTTTGTTGATTGATACACAATCATATCCTCTGTTGTTTCAGAATGTTTTGCAAAAGCAATAATTTTATAGGTGTTGCCTTTATAGTGTCTGTAAGTTTTTCCGATTGATATTTCTTGCATGGTTTAATTTTAGCACGAATAACTTGTTTAAGTCTTCGTTTTTTTAAATAGCTTTCAAATGTAAGCATTTAGCGACATACAACTTAAAATGCAACTTTACAAAACTTAATCTTCTCATCCATTGTAACGATTTGTAAAGGCGAGTTTTCAAAAGGCTGAAAACCTGTCATAATGCCCTATATGATATGATATGATATGATATGAGGCGAATTGTGTTTTTACCCTAAAGTTTTGAAAAAAAATGCCGTAACATGAAGATGTACAGAGTAGAAAAGACTTTTTTGAGTAAGAAAGTCATTAAAAAAAGAAAGGCAGGAACTTATGGAATTTTTCAACTTGGATCTTGGATGCGAGGTAGCATTGAGTGCTTTAGACAGAACTAAAGTTAAGGGTGTCAAAATACAAGGCAAAATAAATGAGGCAAACTTTAAAGGGGATACAAAAAGAGCAGAACGTTTAGAAAGAAGATCCTCTAGGATACAAGATCGTATTGATAAACTTGAAAAATAATAATTTTTTAATGTGTTAAACAAAATTAAAAGAAAGGCAGGAATATATGGAATTTTTCAATTTAGATTTAGGAAATGCTGTTGCAGCTACCAGTCAATGGACAAAACTTGGTAGCAAATTAAATAAATTAGATTATAAGAAAATAGACGCCGAAAATAAAGGAAATTTTGATAGAGCAGAACGACTTGATAAAAAAATTAAGAGGCTTGAAACGAAACGCGATAATTTAAAATAGCGAATAGGTCAGGTTTATAACCCGACAAAATATAAAATTCCTGCGGGGCGTTATATGACACCCCGCTTTTTTATCTACGTCACTCAGAGTTTGACCCAACGTCAACAAGTATGCTACGTCGTCCTGAGTGTAACGAAGGACCCAGTCAAGAGCTTGTAGTAATTACTCCA
>CAYSIO010000191.1:0-3275 GCA_964431115.1 uncultured Vampirovibrio sp. | reverse complement strand
TCATATAGTCTTTGAGTACCTAACACTAAGTCAACGTACGGTGCCCTTGATAAAATACGTTTACCCCCTTGTTGGGCAACACAACCTGCAAAAATTATTTTTAAATCAGGGTTATCTTCTTTTTTCCATTTACCCCAAACCCCAATTGCACTAAAAGCTTTATCTTCTGAAAGCTGTCTTACTGAACAAGTATTTATAATAAGCATATCAGCTTCTTTAGGTTCATCAGTCTGGTAATAACCTAAATGCTCCAGCATACCGAACATACGTTCAGCATCAGACTTGTTCATCTGACATCCCATTGTTTCTATATAAACTTTTTTCATTTTATTCATTATACCCCTCACCCGTCACTTCGTGCCACCCTCTCCCACAAGGGACGAGGGAAAGTATGGTTATCCCTTATATGTTAAATTTGGCTGTCTTGCTGCTAGTGTTTCATCAACCTTTTTGATAGGTGTTGTTTGCGGTGATTTTAAAACTTCTTCCGGATTTTCTTCAATCTCACGAGCTATTTTTAGCATTGTATCAATAAAATTATCTAAAACTTCTTTAGATTCTGTTTCTGTAGGCTCAATCATAATAGCTTCATGAACAATTAGAGGAAAATAAACTGTCGGAGGATGACAATTTGAATCCATTAATCGTTTTGCAATACCAAGAGTTGAAACACCTTGATGATGTTGTTTTTCTCCGGAAAGAACAAATTCATGCATGCAAGGCTCATCATAAGGTAAGTCATACGCTCCCTTTAGTTTTTCCTTGATATAGTTAGCGTTTAAGACAGCGTCTGCACTTGCAAGTTTTAAGTTTGAGCCCATCATTAAAATATACGCATAAGCTCTTACTAATACTCCAAAGTTACCAAAGAAACTTCTAACTTTTCCAATTGAGTTTGGCAAGTTATAATCTCTTACGAATTTACCGTCATTTTGTTTTTCAATAATTGGAGTTGGCAAGAAATCCTTTAACTTTTCAACTACACCAACGGGACCAGCTCCTGGACCACCACCACCGTGAGGAGTAGCGAATGTTTTATGAAGATTTAAATGCACAACATCGAAACCCATTAACGCAGGATTTGTCCAACCCATAATTGCATTAAAGTTTGCTCCGTCATAATAAAGAAGCGAACCGTTTTTATGCATTAAATCAGAGATTTCAAGCACTTTTTCTTCAAAAATACCTAAAGTATTAGGGTTTGTCATCATAATTGCAGCGACATTTTCATCAAGAAGAGCTTTCAAAGACTCTACGTCAACTTGCCCCTTTTCATTTGACTTAACTTCGACAATATCAAAACCACACATTTTTGCGCTTGCAGGGTTTGTTCCATGTGCCGAATCCGGAATGATAACTTTAGTTCTGTTTGTTTCGCCTATTGTTTCAAAATATTTTTTAATAACCATCATGCCGGTCAATTCGCCATGAGCTCCTGCTGCAGGCTGTAGAGTCACAGCATCCATTCCGGTTATATATTTAAGCTTCTCTTGAAGGTTATACATTAACTCTAATGCGCCTTGTGAATCTTCATCATCTTGGAGCGGATGTAAATTAGTAAATCCTTCCAAGCTTGCAAGAAGCTCGTTAACTTTAGGGTTATATTTCATTGTACAAGAACCCAATGGATAGAAGCCTTTTTCAATACAAAAATTTCTGTCTGAGAGTTCTTTATAATGTCTCATTACCTCAAGCTCACTGACTTGTGGCAAACCGATAGAATCTTTTCGCAAAAGAGACTCAGGAATAAATCCTTCTAACTTAATTTCCTCTGATACACTAAACCCAATCCCGTCAACGCCTGTTGACTTTTCAAATATTGTCTTCATCTAGTTGTTCCTGCCTTAACAGTTCTTTCTTTATTTTGTCTAAGCCGTTTTGTATAATTCTTGATATTCTTGATTGAGAGATATTAAACTCAACTGCAATATCTTTTAGCTTTTTATCATATACATACTTGGCTTCAATTAAATCTTGTTCTCTTTGAGGTAGAGTTTTCATCACTTCAAAAATTCTACGCTTAAGTTCGCTTATTTCAGCCTTTTCATCAGGAGTTCTATCAGAATCCTTAATAAATGTAGGATTTTCAGCTTCTGCTAATTCGTCTATTGAAAGAATAGTTTTATATACAGCATCTTTGACCATTTCTTGTTCAGGAAGCTCCTGATCTTTCATTACATGCCATCTGTAACGTCTGCGCACTTCGTTTCTTATTGCCCATTTGATAGCTTTTGTAAGATAGGAGTCATTATATGATTCCTTGCTGTTGTTAAGCAGATAGTATACTGTATAGTTAGCTAAATTAATAATGTCAGCCAACTCTATAAGACCAAAGTTTGAGAACTTGTTATACTCAACTCTTGATATAGTTTCGATTAAATCTTTATATTGAGAAAGATTATTCCTTGCTTCCCTCTCTCTGTTAATAGTCTCTGTGTCTTTCATATTTTATAATATACCAGAAACTCAACAGTTTATCAAATTGATTTTTGGCTATAAGGCATGTTACAATACAATAAAAGAAGAGGTTATTAATAAATGAAAAAACTAAGATATATAAAATCTGCATTTCTGGCGCTAATTTGTGCAATTATTCTTACTTCCGGCAGTATTTGTACAGAAAAGGTGACGGCGCAACCAACTGTAGCACCAGCGCCGATATCTGCAAGTGTTCAGAGAAATGATACAATTCCTCCATTAGTAATTGTAAACTCTCCAAAAGATTTTTTGGGTAAAACGGTAGTTATGAATGCTAAGTTTGATAAGTTCTCTACTTTAGGTTTGGACTACAAACCTGCTTTCAAATCTTCGGAAGAATATATTTCATTTTTAATAAAAAGAGATGACACAAATTATGATATTCCTCTTTCAGAAATGAAATTATTCATCAAGAGAGAAGAAGCTGAAAAACATATTGATTTAAAAACTAATGATGAAATCCAAATAGTAGGAACAGTTTTTTCTGATGCGTTAGGCGATACTTGGATTGATGTCAGTGAACTTACTTTAATAAAGAAAGCACCTAAAGAAGACGGAGTTAAATAATGGATATACTTGAAAAAGATAAAGATAAAGTGTTTTTGACCATACACGGACACTTTTATCAACCACCACGTGAAAATCCTTGGTTGGAAGCTATTGAACAACAAGATAGCGCCCTTCCTGCTCACGATTGGAATGAAAGAATTAACAATGAATGTTATAATCCTAACTCCGTATCAAAAATTGTAGACTCAAAAAATCAGATTTTAAATGTAGTAAACAACTATGAGTAT
>CAYSIO010000190.1:0-3285 GCA_964431115.1 uncultured Vampirovibrio sp. | reverse complement strand
TCATTTTTTAATACGTCAATTAAAGGCTCAACAGCTTTTGAATCGTCCATTTCACCGAATACTCTGGCAGCGTTATATCTTACTTTCTCCGAACTGCTTGACATTAAATCATTAATTAATTCTTGAAAAGTTTTCTTAACTTGTTTCTTTTTACCGCTTACAGTAATTGCCATACACGTAACCTCCGATTAGCAAATAACTTATTTAACTTCTACACGTTTATATAAAGTATTGTACTTATTAAAAATTGCCTTTTCCTTTATTGTTTATTAAGAATTTGTTACAAATCATTTAATGTATTTTTTACACTTAATCATTCAGTAATAGTCAGTATACCACATTTTTGCATATAGTTAACCGCCTAGCCAGATTTTTTTACAAAAATTAAAAATTTTTGAATGCACAAAAAGAGTAAAACACACCCATAATGAGACTTTAGTCCTCTTAACAAAAATTAATATTTCCTACTTACTAGGGATAGTAATAACAAACTCACTACCTTTTTCCAAACGAGAGAAAACTTCAATTTTACCTTCGTGTTTTTCTATGATTTTTTGAGAAATAGCAAGTCCCAAGCCGGTTCCGACACCAACACCTTTTGTCGTATATCCTGCAAAGAAAATTTTCTCCGGTTCTTTGATTCCACATCCGGTATCTTTAATTTTTACGCACAGGTTGTTATTTTCATAACTCGTGTCAATAGTTATTTTTCCGGCATTTTCAATAGATTGAGCAGCATTTACAAGTATATTCATAAACACTTGATTTAACATATTCGGATAACATTTTATTGGTGGAATATTACCATAGTTTTTAACAATTTCAATTCTGTTTTTTGTCTCATGTCTGATTAAATCCAGAGTCAAATCCAACTCTTTATTAATATCAGCTTCTTGTAAATCGGCTTCATCCAAACGCACAAACTTCCTTAAAGATACAACCAGACGATTAATTCTTTCTATCGCTTCTTTATCAATATTATTAATTTCTTTCAACAACTCACCATTCTGCTCATCATTCAACTTTGAAATCAATTTGGTTGCAATTTCATTATTTGATTTTATAGAAGCTATAGGCGTATTAATCTCATGCGCAACCCCCGCAACCAATTGACCGAGCGAAGCCATTTTTTCAGAATTAATAAGTTTTAATTGCGTATCTTGAAGTTCTTTTAGGGTTTTAGTTAACTCTTTAACCATTCTAGAGTTTTTCTCATATAATTCCGCCTGAATAATAGCATTACCCAATTGAGTCGAAACTCCGTCTAATACTTCCAGAGCATCATCGAACTTTGTTTTTTGTTTTGTTAAGACAACAATGACACCTATTCTGTTGCTCATGTGATAAATAGGTAGTACAACTCTTTGCACAAGCTCATTAAACGGTTTTGCTTCGACAAATTCTTTCATACAAGATGAACAAAAAACTTTGCCGTTAGATATTGCTTTTTCTGTTTCTTTATCAAATGTTATCTTTCTGCTTATATCCCTTTGGTGAAGAGATTCATTAATAATATAAGCTACCATATCTTTTGAATATACCGCATAATAGGCTCTAAAAGCACCAAATAAAGAAGATAGTTCATCCAATGCGGAAGTCAAAATTTTAGATGTATCTACAGAGCCTCTTATAATATTAGAAATGTTATTCAACAACAAAAGCTTCATTGCTTGAGATTGAGCTTGTTGTTTAACTTTTGACAAATTCTTATTATCAATTTCCATTAAAGAAAGTTTTTTCTGAAGAGCTTGATTTCTGGCAACGGATTTCTCTAAACCAACCTTTGCTGTAACATCAGTAAATACAAGCGTTGTGTATTTTCCCTTTTTTGTTGAAATTAAATCATAATAGGAATAATCACTCCCTGAGGATTGATATAAAACATGCGCAGAAAAATCTTGAGGAGACTTTAAAGCCTGTAAAATTGGCGAGTGTACCTCTACATCATTGCTGACAAGCGCACATACACTGTAATTTAGTTTATGAGAAAATTTCTCCAAATTCTCAAAATCAGGAAACACTCGTTTAAAGACGCTATTGCGATACACAACATTCAGTCCGTCTTCAATAACAGCAACAGCACTGTTAAATTTGTTAAAAATATCAAATTTCCCCATAGAATTATTATACCCTAAAAACCAATTTAATTTCGTATTAATTTCGTAAATCATTTTCGTATAATGAGAAACATATTAAAAATATTCTTTACAATAGTCATTACAGCTTTTTGTTCTACAGAAGCTCAAGAATTTTTGTACATATTAAACGACAAGTGCATAAATCAACTGTACATAACAGCCGAAGAACATTTTAAACACTCCACAATAAAGATAATTCGTGACCCGAGAGGACTTATACTAAGAGATGATTTTCAGGATAAAAATGAAGATTTTTATACAAAAATAAAAAACATAGAAAATTTTTTGGCAAAAATAGAAAATCCTGCTATAATAGAAGTACATACAGGGGATTTTCCCGAAGGTAGTCTTTCAAACCTGAAGAGATGGGAGTTTTCGACAATAATAGCAAACGATATTGAAGCTTTTATAACGAAACCAAAGGGAAGCATTCCTCAAAAAAGAATAAATTCTGTCGGTTATGGAGAATTTTTACCGGCGAAGAATACACCAAATAATGGTGGTAAATATTTAAATAGAATTGATATAATAGTACTATGTAATATAAGTGGAGAATAGTATGGCACCTGTTGAACAAGACGGAAAAGGAACAGATTTAAATAAATTTTTAATAATAAGCATAGCATCTACAATTATTTTATGTATTGTATTTGCCGGCGTTAATTACTTGTTTATGGAAAGTTTATTAACAAAAAAAATCAGCACAATTCAAGTTTCATCTGAAGAACTTGAAGAAGGAGGTGCTGCAGAAGACGAAATCCAAAGAGGGATTATAGTTGATTTAGGCGATTTCATCCTTAACCTTTGTGACGAAGCGCAAAAGAAATACTTAAAAGTTAACGTAGCAATTGAAGTTTCTCAAAAAGAAGGTGATTTCCCTAAAGAAGAAGCACCAAAAAGCAGTGGCGGTCACGGACACGGTGCAGCACCTGCTCCTGTAGATCCAATGGAAGCTATTCAGAAAGAAATGAATCAGTTCAAACCTGCAATAAGAGATGCGGTCATTACGAATTTATCCAGCAAAACTTCTGCTGAGTTAGCCTCTGCTGCAGGAAAAGAATTAGCGAAAGAACAGATTTCAAACGATATAAATTCCATACTTGGCGGCGAAAGGGAAGTTTTGCGAGTAAGCTTCGGACAATTTATT
>CAYSIO010000189.1:0-3327 GCA_964431115.1 uncultured Vampirovibrio sp. | reverse complement strand
ACCAGAACAACGATGTTTGTTGAAAAAAATAACTATTTGAACCTTTCGTATTATAAAGATTATTCTACTGCAATTTTGCCGTTAATTTCGGTAAATAAATGTATTGGAGTCTTTATTATAGAAGATTCAAACGCTCGTCAGAGTGCAAAATTGTATTCATTGATTGCAAATTATTTAGCTCTTGTAACTCATAATTTTGATTTGCTTGAAAAGAGCGATGAATTTGTAAATACAGATGCATTGACTTTGCTGTATAATCACAGAGATTTCCAAGAAATACTGGCGAATGAAATTTGCAGAACTGAGACTAACAAACAGCCATTATCCATAATTATGATGGATATTAATAATATTACTAAAATTAACAGAGAACTTGGTCACGCAAAGGGTGATGAAGTTATTAAACTTGTAGCAGAAAAAGTCCGACAAAACTGTAGAGAAGGTGATATTGCCGGACGTTACGGCGGTGATGAAATAGCAATAGTGCTGCCTAATACTACTTCAAATCAGGCGAAATATGTTGCAGAGTTTTTAACTTATTCATTATCTTGCTGTTTTATTGATGAAATAGGACCTATTAAAGTATCAGTCGGGGTTGCGACTTATCCGGACTGTGCACAGGATAAAGAACAGCTTCTTGTGCTTGCAGAACAAGCTATGTATATTTCTCAAGCTAAAGGCTACAAAGACGGCATGTCTGCAATCATAAGCTCTTCAGACTTTAACTTCTGGGATGATGTTGCTTTAAAATCATATGCAGAAGTTGTATCAAAACGTCACTCTCAATTGGGTATAAACTTTGAAGACGAATTAATTTCTAAGTTCCATGATGACCATAATTTATCAGATACCAGAACTTGGGAAGTTGCGACTTCTCTTGCGGGTGCAATTGATGCAAAAGATCCTTACACAAAAGGTCATTCAACTTCTGTTTCAAGATTTTCTGAAGCGTTAGCCAGAGCAATTAACCTTCCTGAAAAAGAAGTTGCGAGAATCACTTTGGGAGCATTGCTTCACGACGTAGGTAAAATTGGTATCCCTGAAACTGTTCTCAAAAAAGAAGGACCTCTTTCTGATGAGGAATGGGCGATTATGAAACAACACCCTAGTATTGGTGCTGAAAAGGTATTGCAGCCAAATCCTAACTTGAGAGACTTGGTTCCTATTGTAAAATATCACCACGAAAGAATCGACGGAAAAGGTTATCCGGAAGGTCTTTCAAATGGTGAAATACCGCTTGCTGCTAAAATTGTTGCAATTGCGGATACTTACCACGCATTGATTAGTGACAGACCTTACAGAAAAGGTATGAATATTGAAAAAGCACTTTCAATCTTGGAAGAAGGTGCGGGAACACAGTGGGATGAAAACTTGGTAAGAACATTTATTCAAATTGCTCCATCTTTGGGGGTTGATAATTAATAAAAAAGCCGGTTTTAAAACCGACTTTTTTTTATTTTTTATTTGCATATCTTAAAAAAGTTTGAACTTTTGTCTGCATCATCTCTTCTGTAATCAACCACTTTCCATCAGGTTGTTTTTTTACAATCATATATGTTTTAAGTTTATAATCCTCTCCTGAAGGTTGTCTCAAAGAAGAAATCTTGTAGCCACCGTCAACAGGTGTAACGCTTACATTTGTGTAAGAGTTTTTATAATGTCTGAGCTTTGCACCTGCTTGACCGATTTTCATTTGTTTAATGTAAGTTGCAGTATCTGTTCCTACGTCAACAGTTGTTCCGTCCGGTTTTACAACCTGTCTTATTATTTTTGCAGACGGAGAATACATTTCTGCCACAGTTGAACTATAATTATTAGCAGCATTTACGTAACTATTGAAAAATTCTAAAGCTTCTTGTTTTGTATCTGCTACAGCAGAGAGTGATATAAAACTAAAAACTACTAAAGATATAAAAAAACGTTTCATTATTTTCTCCTATACGTTGGGTAAATCGCCTTTTACTTCCGCTATAATATTAGAATCTAGTCCGAATACTTTATGTAAAGCTTCTACGGCATCGTTTGCATGAGTTTGTTCCACAATACAGCTTATCTTAATTTCACTGGTAGAAATCATTTTGATGTTAATATCCAAGCTCGCCAATGTTTTAAACATTTTTGCCGCAATACCCGGTCTGTCAAGCATGCCTGCACCTACAATAGAAATTTTTGCAATTTTATCATCAACAAAAATGTTGCTGAAACTAAGCTGTGGCCTTAGCCCTTCGATTATTGATTTCACTTTTTGTAAGTCAGCTTTATCTATAGTAAAAGCAATGTCATTTGTGTTCAAAGCTTTTCTTGCATAAGACTGGATAATCATATCTACAGAAATATTTTCATCAGCTAAAGCATTAAACAATGTTGCAGCTGTACCCGGTGTGTCTTGTACATCACAGACAACAACTCTTAATTGTGAAATGTCTGATGCAACACCGGTAACAGGTTTATGTAATTCCATTTCTTCAACTCCTAATATTAATGTTCCTAAATTTTCAAGTTTAAATGTGCTACGAACTCTTAAAGGCATCTTATATTGCTTAGCAGCTTCTACGGCACGAGGATGAAGTACATTCGCACCAACTCTTGCAAGCTCAAGCATTTCTTCATATGAAATTTTATCCAGCCTTGTTGCACAAGGTACAACTCTTGGGTCTGTAGTATAAACACCTTCTACATCGGTGTAAATATCACAACGCTTAGCTTCTAACGCTCCTGCAAGAGCTACGGCAGAAGTATCGGAGCCACCCCTTCCCAAAGTCGTAATTTCAAAGTCTTCCGTAATACCTTGAAAACCTGCTATTACAACAACTTTTCCTTCATTCAAGTATTCCATGACTCTATCAGTTTTAATTTCCAGAATTCTGGCTTTTGAATGAATTTTTTCTGTAATTATACCAACTTGCATTGCGTTCATGCTTACAGCATCACATCCTTGAGCTTGTAATGCCATAGCCAAAAGTGCAATAGATACTCCCTCTCCTGTTGATAGAAGCATGTCCATCTCTCTTGAAGAAGGATTTGGGGTTATTTCCATAGCAAGTTTCGTAAGAATATCTGTTGTATGTCCCATTGCTGAGACAACAACCACAACATTATTGCCCTTTTCTTTCTCTTTTATAACGGCACGGGCAACATTTTTTATCTTGTCTGTATCAGCTACAGACGTTCCTCCGAATTTTTGTACTATTATATCTTTCATTCTATTTATACCTAAACTAATCAAGTTTATTATATATTTAAATAACGATTATTACAATAAAATGTTCAAAGAGGATGCGGAAAAAGTCGAAAAATGACAATTTTTCGAACTTTTTCAAATCCGAC
>CAYSIO010000188.1:0-3404 GCA_964431115.1 uncultured Vampirovibrio sp. | reverse complement strand
GTGATGATTACAAAGTTGCGATAAAAGAAGTCTTCGGTACTGATGACTATGCAACCAAAATCGATTCTCTAAAAATTGTGTCCAAAATTAAACCGTTAATTACACAATTAATGGATAAAGCGGAAGAGGTTGTCATATTAGTAACACCGACGGACAAATCTGAGGAAATTTTAGATAGTATCAATTCTTATGTAAAATCAAATTCATATACTCCTACATTCTATTTAAATGATAAAGGTGAAATAATTTTTGTAAATTATAACACTAATGGAGGAGCGTTTAATGATCAAAAAAATGCAACTCTTAATAGCTACTTTAGTACAAATGTAAAAAATGCAGCAGAAAACGCTTATGCCGATGTATTAAAAGGTCTAAAACTAACAAGCAATGAGAAAAAATACATATTTAATCAAGCATTATTCTTAGCACTTTCTGATACAACAGTTGTAAGAAGTCAGTATGAAAATGTTTCAATGGAATCTTTAACTGAAGCCGTATTAGAAAACTACTACAAAATACTTGAAAACTTATCTCAAGACGAAAACGCAAGAGAATTTATCGGGAAATGGGTTGATAAGAGCTTGCTTGCAGGTAGATCAACTTTTACAGGAGTACGTGATGGTTTAAATTCAGACGTGCTTGGTAATTACAATAAATATTATGAAGATGATTCAACAAGCGGCGGTGATGACTGGGTGTCAATACAAAGCAGAGGCTCTGGAGCTTATGGCTATGGTGGTGCTAGTGGAAATATTATACTATTAACATCTAGTAACACTTCAGATAATGATCATACTAATAATGCAATGAAAGCTATGTTAAATGATTATGTAGATTCATATAAACAATACTTTGATGACCCTAACAAAATAGTAGAATTATTCAGACAAGCTCAAGAAACTGCATTTGCAAAATTAGAGATACTTAATGATCATATTAATCCTAATGGAACGAGTATATATGGATACGGTGATGGCGGTGGAAAATGTAATTTCAATACATATAATGATAAATATTGGGGGGTAAACTCTATCCTAATTAATATAGCATATGAAATGGAACGTTTATTAACTCAAGCAATTATGTGTGGATAAGATATTACTTTTTTACACAACAAAGGGCTCTTGCGAGCCCTTTGTTGTATTTATTAAATTCATTTTCCTATGCGCTTTCTGCTTGATTCTTCTTCGGCATTTGGATATTTTAAGATTGACTTACTGTCTCGAATACGATACAATAATCTATTACAAGCTTAAAAATGGTAAATGTCCATATCTTGATTGGTACAACTCACTGGATAAAAGCATTAGGGTGATTATAGACAGAAGAATCAACAGAATAAAATTAGGCAATCTCGGGAAATATCGCAATTTTGATAGTCTCACGGAAATAAAATTTACAGAAGGCGCGGGATACAGGATTTACACATATGAAATCGACAATTTAATTATAGTTTTTTTATCCGCAGGAGATAAATCGCAACAATCAAGAGACATAAAGCTTGCAAAACAATATTTACAAGAATTTAAAGAAAGGTACAAATAAAATGGATCTAGAAAGAATAAAAGCTGAAAATATAACTCATGATGAACACATGAATAAAGTATTACAGGATGAAGAATATCAAAAAATATATTTAAATAGTGCAATACAAGAATTTCTAACAGACGGCGATTATGATTTGTTTTTTCAATCTTTGGAACAAGTTGTAAAAGCCAGAATGAGTATAAGCGAATTATCACAAAAAACCGGAATAACAAGAACCGCAATATATGAAATGTTCAAAGGAGAACGCATTCCCAGACTTGATACCATTGGTAAACTTCTAAAAGAGCTTGGTTATACACTTCAGATTGCGTAATTCAAATTACAATAAGCACAAAGGGCTCGCAAGAGCCCTTTGTTGTATTTATTAAATTCATTTACCCTATTTAACACTATGCGCTTTCTGCCTGATTTTTTTTCGGCATTTGGATTAAATCAGCTCGAGAAGTTTTTTCATTATTCTCTTCAGCATTCGCTTCCTCTACCATTTTCTTCGTAATAGTAAATTTCTTAATAGAATCGTCCGAAGGAATATCGTACATTACATCAAGCATTAAACCTTCAACAATAGACTTCAATGCACGAGCACCTGTTTTACGCTTAATCGCTTTTTGTGCAATTAATTCTACTGCCTCTTGTTCAAAATCTAACTCAACGCCATCCATTTCTAACAAGCACTTATACTGTTTAAGAACAGCATTCTTAGGCTCAGTAAGTATCATTTTCAAAGTATCTTCATCCAATGCATCAAGAACTGCATATACTGGAATACGACCAATGAATTCCGGTATCAAACCAAATTTTAACAAATCTTCCGGTTGCAATTTCTTAAGCATTCTAGCTGAAGCTAATTCTTTCTCAGCTTGAGTCGGAGCAGATTTACCAAAACCTACTGATGAACCGTCTTGAACACGGTGTCCGATAATTTTATCTAAATCAACAAACGCACCGCCTACAATGAACAAGATATTACTTGTATCAATTTGAATCATCTCAGCTTGCGGATGTTTTCTTCCACCTTGAGGAGGAACATTCGCTACTGTACCCTCAATAAGTTTCAATAAAGCTTGTTGCACACCTTCACCTGATACGTCACGAGTAATAGATGTGTTCTCTGACTTTCTTGCAATCTTATCAATTTCATCGATGTAAATAATACCTCGTTCAGCCTTCTTCGCATCAAATTCGGCATTTTGGTATAATCTTAACAAGATATTTTCAACGTCATCACCAACATAACCGGCTTCAGTTAGCGTAGTAGCATCAGCTACAGCGAACGGAACATCCAACATTTTAGCCAAAGTCTGAGCTAAAAGAGTTTTACCGCTACCGGTAGGACCTACCAATAAAATATTTGATTTTTGGATTTCTACGCCATTATTATCGCCTTTTTTGTTATGTTTTAGACGTTTATAGTGGTTATAAACTGCAACAGAAAGCACTTTCTTAGCATCATCTTGTCCAACAATATGTTGGTCCAAATAAGCTTTAATTTCATGAGGTTTCGGAATAGCTTTTTCTTCACCTTCTGAAACAGATTCGCCTTCTTTTGCTTCTGCGTTCTTTTCCTTGCCTTCAAAAAACTCTTCGTCAAGAATCTCATTACATAGTTCAACGCATTCATCACAAATAAACACATCAGGACCTGCAATCAGCTTCTTAACCTGATCCTGAGTCTTTCCGCAAAATGAACATTTTAATCTGTCGTTACCTGACATTATTGTCTCCTAATTTGTTGTTGTTTGAAACAGAATCCCTCCCTGGACGGGGAGGGCTTGGGTGGGGTGAACCCCTTTTACCCTATTCTTTAGTAATAACTTTATCAATCATACCGTATTCAAGAGCTTCTTGAGGAGTCA
>CAYSIO010000187.1:0-3408 GCA_964431115.1 uncultured Vampirovibrio sp. | reverse complement strand
CAATCCAGTCATTATTTTCTGGATTGCCACGTCGCTACGCTCCTCGCAATGACGGTAAGTTTGTAGTCAGACATACAAGCCCAAAACACTTACCCCCACAGAATGACGGCAAGTTTGTAGGCACCACGCCAAGCTATGTACATATTTACCCCTTACCCCCTACCCCTTAATTACATTTATAACAAACTCTAATGCGCCTTGTTGTTCTTTGAAAACTTTTTCACATTTTTTTACGGTTTCGGAGTAAAATTCTTTATCAGTAAGCATTTTATCTGCAATCTCAAAGAATTCTTGTTCTGATCCTACAATAAAACCTGCGCCGGCTTTTTTTATGATTGCGTAAATATCTTTAAAATTGTGTGTTGAAGGTCCTGAAATTACGGGCTTTTCAAACACGATTGATTCTAGAGGGTTATGCCCGCCGGTTTTGTTAAAGCTTCCGCCGATGAATGAAATATCAGAATGCTCGTACATTTTACCAAGCTCGCCTAAAGTGTCTAGTATAAGTAAATCACAGCTTTCTAAATCGCTTTTACCTTCAGAACGTTGAGCATACTTGAAACCAAATTTTTCTACCAAACCTTTGACTTCATCAACTCTTGTTAAGTGTCTTGGTGCAAGGATTAGTTTTAAATCAGAATGTTTTTCTTTTAACTTTTTGAAAACACTTAAAACTATTTCGTCTTCACCTGAGTGAGTCGAACCAGCCAGCAGAACTCTGGAATTGTTTTTATCGAAATTTACGCCCTCAGGTTTTTTTATGTCGAATTTTAGGTTGTTCATAACTTTTGTAGTTTCGGGATTTGCTCCGAGTGTTAAGAATTTTTGGTTGTCGTCATTTGATTGGGTGAAAATTCCTGTGTAAAAGCTTAAAAAGTATTTGAATACCCATTTTAAAGCGTTATAAGATTTAAAAGTTGAATCAGAAATTCTGCCGTTAATAATATATAGGTTAATCCCTCTTTTTTTGCATTCCATAGCAAAGTTAGGCCAGATTTCTGTTTCAGCGATAAAAACAGTTTTAGGGTTAACTTTATCTAAAAACTTTTTGATTACACAAGGAAAATCTGCAGGGAAATAAGTTATTAAATCTGTTGAATCGCCGAGTTTTTTCTTTGCGATTTCTTGACCGGTATAAGTTCCTGTAGTCATAACAATTTTTGCTTGTGGAAATTCTTTACGAGCAGTTTTAACAAGGTTTTCTAAAGCTACGGCTTCACCTACGGAGACTCCATGAAACATAATTACATTGTCTTCTTTTTTAAAACCGGCTTCGGGTATATTTCCGCATTTTCTTTGGATAGCATCTTCGGGATAACCGTTCTTACGAACAATATTTGACGCAATTGGCTTTACTACATTCCATAAAATATCGCTAATTAATTGATACATTGTTAAAACTTCTCCGTTTCTCTTCCCAAGAGCTTTTTAGCCTACTTTTATATTATATATTGAACACAAAATTTATTATGTTTTGTAAACATTTGTAACAATATTCTTTAAAACATTAAAGTTTTCCAAAAAAATGCCGTAATACATGGCAAAGAACAATAAAAAAAGGAAAAGGAGAACTCAATTATGGGTATGTCAGCATCACAAGCAAGGTTATTAAGCCTACAAGCAAGACAATCAAACCTTGAATATCAAGGTCAACAAATTAACCAAGAAAGAACAATTCTATCTCAACAATGTACAGAATTGTATAATAGTTTATTAGCTATGACGGTTCCAACACCACCTAGTACACAAGATTATACAACAATACAGTATTCCGGTGTGAATGGTGCTGATTCATTCACTATTGGTACAGTAAAACCTTCAGGTGACACTGCTTATGTTGTTGAAATGCAACGTGATAAAACCGGTGATTCTCTACAAACATTGCATGGTTCTTATAGACTACAGAATGCAGGTGCAGATATGTACGGTGAATACCCAGCAACAACTAGTGTTAAAACAAGCTTTGGACAAGTTCCTGACGGTACTGAACATAAAGAGGGTGATTTCTATGTTTCTGAAAATGAAGCTGATTATGTTTCAGGAGCAGATTTGAGCGAACAAGGGGCTAATCCTGCAGACTATGTTTTAGCAGGAGATACTACATACGCTGTTGTTACTCAATTTGATCCAAGTAAACAATACGTTAAGAAAACTGATAAAGCTACATATGATCAATTAGAAGATAAATCAACATATTCTCATGTGAGAAAATATGAAGATGTCGAGGCTTTAGAAGTTACAAGTGAAGTACCTGGAAACTTCTATGTTGTAGATGAAAATGGTAAAGCTACTAAAGCTACATTCCAAGATTTTGTGAAAAAAGATGGAGCTTGGTACTTTGATCCAAACAAAAAATATTTTGAAGAAAAAGAGGGTGGTAGCGAAACTGCTACAAATCCTAATGCAGGAGCTCTAACTGTTGGTGGAAGTGAACTTTTAACATTTGAACAAGCTAAGCAAGAATATGGTTCAGCTTTTGAAGACGCCAGATATGAAAATGCCATTAGAAATACTTATGGAGAATCTCTAACAAAAGATGATTTCTATGTTTATACAGTTACATCTGATACAGGTGTTACAGAATTTAGATTTGTTTTAAAAAGCGATGCAGAAAACGGCGATGATTGGGTTGAAGCATCTAAATTCTCAGAAAATGGTAAATATACAGAATCCGAACAAAAAGATGGCTGCAAATTAACTTTTGACTCTGCTGGTAGAATCACGTCAATTAGTGTTCCAACAGCTTATAGTGCGGATGGTAATATTATTGCATATCAAGATATTAAATTGACAGCTGAAACAGTAACAGATAATGCTGCTTATGAAGATGCTTATAATGAATATCAATATGCGCAATATGAATATGATAGATTGCAGCAAGAAATTAACGCTAAGACAGAAATTATTCAACAACAAGACAGAAACTTAGAGTTAAAACTTCAAAGACTTGATAACGAAAGAACGCAGATTACAACAGAAATCGAAGCTGTTGAAAAAGTTATTAACGATAACATTGAGTCTTCATACAAGACATTCTCAGGCTAGTAATTCTACCTCTCCTGTGGAGAGGGTGGCTGAAAGCCGGGAGAGGGTATAAGAAGCAACCCTCTCTGAGATTTCTAAATTCGGTATTACCTCATTAAGAAATCTCTTCTCCTGCAAAGGAGATTGACAACACGCACTGTATCCCCTGTTAAGGGAGCACATATAGTCGAAATAGATCGAGAGCCCCGAAGAGGGGCTCTCTGCTTTGTAATGGTTCCATAATATTGACACCTCACCCCACCCCTCTCCTCAAGGAGAGGGAGATATTTTATGAGGGGCTCTTTGCTGTTTTTAGATCCCTCTCCTGCGGCACTACTGTCCGGTAAAAATAATCAATCAAAAACCCACTGAAATTGTAGTTGA
>CAYSIO010000186.1:0-3482 GCA_964431115.1 uncultured Vampirovibrio sp. | reverse complement strand
ATCAAACATCAAACATTTAATGCCTTGTTGTTTTAATTCTTCAAAATTAATTTCGTATACGTTTTTTAGATTATAATCCGGTTTTAAAAACATTTTTTAATCCTCTATATTTTGTCATTCCGGACTTAATCCGGAATCAATTAATGCCAATTAAACTAAAAATAATAGATGCTGAATCAAGTTCAGCATGACAAGTTTTACTTAACTACACGCGCAATTTGCGTTTTCTCTTATATCACCTTTTATTCCGATAGTTCTTGCAAGCGCATATTCATACTCTAAAGGTGCTTTTGCAAATTTTACCCATAAATCGTCATTTGTATTTGCAAGTTCCAATTCTTCGCCTTTTAAAGTTTTAATCTCAGTAACTTGAGTTATATACTTCTCAGATGGAGTAATTATTTCAATATCTTCATTTTTGAAAAATTTGTTTTTAATCCTTATTCTATACCAATCATCTTCTTTACCCACAATTTCACATAAGAAATCTGCACCGGCTAAGCCCTTTGAGATATCATGACTGTATCCGTCTTTCGGATAACCTTCACCTAGATAGAAGCCTGTTGTATATCCTCTGTTACCGACTTTTAAAAGTTCCTCAAAGTACGGTTGCATATCAGCTTCAGGATTTGCATAAACCTTTTCAATAGCTTCTCTGTAAGCTTTTGCAACTGCTGAAACATAATACAAACTTTTTGTTCTGCCTTCAACTTTAAAAGAATCAATCCCGGCTTCCATCATTTCTCTAAGATGTTTTACAAGACACAAATCCTTAGTAGAAAGTATATGAGTACCTCTTGGATTTTCCTCTATTTCATAATATTGTCCCGGACGAGTTTCTTCAACAAGCTTGTAGCTCCAACGACAAGGCTGAGAACAGTTACCGGAATTAGCTTTTCTTTCTCCGTCAGTCATATAATCACTTAATAGACAACGACCGGAAAAAGAAACGCATTGTGCTCCGTGTATAAAGCTTTCCAATTCCATATCAGGAACTTTTGATTTTATTTCTGCAACGTCTTTTATTGGGAGTTCTCTGGCTAAAATAGCACGAGTTGCACCCATATCTTGCCAAAAACGAACAGCTTCATAGTTTAAAATATTTGCCTGAGTAGAAACGTGAATTTCAGTTTCAGGCATATATTTTTGCGCCATTCTCATAATTCCGACATCACTAATAATAAGTGCATCAGGATTAGAGTCTTTTATTCTATCCATACAGCTTTCTAGAAGTTTAATATCATTATTGAAAGCAAAAATGTTTAATGTTAAATACGCTTTTGCTCCCATTTCACGCGCTGTATCAACAGCAAGTTTAAGATTATCAAGAGTAATCAACTCTCCTTTACGCATTGCACGCAAACTAAAATCGACAACTCCTAAATAGACAGCATCTGCGCCATATTTAATCGCATATTTTAATTTTTCTACGTTGCCCGCAGGCATTAAAAGTTCAGGTTTAATCATAGAAATATTATAACACAAACACCCCTCACCCGAGCTTCGCTCACCCTCTCTCACAAGGGGCGAGGGTTATAGCATTATTTCTACTTCAAACTTTCTGCTCCAAGGGAACTTATAGCCCCCTCTCCTTAGGGAGAGGGTTGGGGTGAGGGAACAATCAAAAACATCAAATAATTTTTCCTCAAACGGCTTCATCATCTCAGAAATATCGCAAGGTCCGTTAATATGTCCCCTTACATTTGCTTGATAAGCCCAATCGTCTAAAAATCTAATCATCTGTAATCTTTTATAAGCGTCTTCATTGTATTTTCCGGCATTACATCGAACCTTTACACCCGCAAGTAGGCTTCCTAAAGTGTTAGCAGAAGTATTCCAACCCGCGTAACCATAAAAGTTGTTTAAATCTATCTGAGGCAGAAGTTGTTCCACAAAATCATTGTCTGCCCCATTTGCAAAACGCACATCGGCAACACAATAAGGTTTGTTTGGAACTGTAAGTTTTTGGTTATAACTTTGGGTCGCCCAATCCATTACTAGTTCACCTTGTTTTTCCCTAAAATTATTGACAATCAGAATAACATCTGCGTCATCTTTCGTTTGAGCAGTTTTAAATCCACCCAACTCTAACTGTCCTGAAACAGATTTTTCTATAGAAACATCTTCATAATTTGAAATTAAATCTTTGCAGTCAGGTTCTGTGTATTCAACAAAAACTTTTATATCTTTTTCGATAGCCCTTGATAAAAGCGATAAAGGGATTTCGTCTGCGCCTGTTTTAGTTTTGCCACCAAGCTTTTCCAATTCTTTTGCTTCTTCTACATTAAAACCAAATTCGGCACAATCATCTTTTGAAAAGATTAATGTATCAAACAAACCTTCTTTTTGCCAATCAAGATAAAGCTTATTTATTTCAAAATTGCGTTTTCGCGTGTTTAAATAATCCTCTAAGATTTCATCTGGAATATCAGATTTATCTGTTCCACCGGAAAAAGAGTACTCAAAAATCTTTTTCCCATAATCTTTCCAATATTCTTTTTCCTCTTCGTTGTAATTATTATTAGAAATTCGCATTATGCTTGAAAATGCATAAATTTTTGCTTCCTTTTCTTTTAAAATTTGTTTTAATTCTTCGATACGATTTTTAATCTCCTCAAAAGATTCTTTAGAGCGTCTTGACGGAATTAAACCTCCGTAAGCAATAGTATCCAAAGACAATATAATTGCATCGCATTTTGGAACTGTTTTAAGCCATTTTAAAAGCTCTTTTACATCTGCATTTTTTATTAAACTTCCCAAATAACTTCTTGGGGGTAAAAAAAGCTCAATTGAACTATCAACGGAAGCAATATCACTTGCTAAATTATAGCAGACCGGACGATTATCTATAGGAACAAAACAAATTTTCATAAGCTTATTTTAGCATAATTTAAAATAAAAGGCACCTACGTGTGTGCGTAAAATGCCGTTAAATAGTATAGTTTTATAAAAAGATTGTTGTTATTATTTTAAATTCTTACTTAAGCTTGCTTTTAATCCCCTTGCTAAATCATGGCGACCGCTTTTTTCATAAATAGCTGTCATTGATTCTAAGAATTTCAAGTTATCAACATTCGGATTTGATTGATTAACAGGGGCATTATTTACAGGTGTAGTCATTTTCTTAACTTGCGGTTGAGCAACAGTCATCGTCTGTGTTTGTACAGGTCTTGCTACAGGTTGCGGAGCAACAAATTCTTGAGGTTGCGTAGTTGCATAATTTCTTAATCTTGGATTGTGAAATTCCACTGGTGCTGTCTCATAAGGATTTCTGTTTTCTCTTTGATAAGCATTAAGTCCATAATTAACAGTTGTAAATGGTTTTTCAATGTTTGCATATTGTTGTTGCATTGCTTGAGCATTCTTATGAAGAGAAATTTCTCTATCAGTTAAAGATTGAGAAAGACCGATCTTCATTTCAGGCTCTCTGCGTTTAAATAATCTTGCAACTGCAAATACCAACAAACCGATTAAACCGAATG
>CAYSIO010000185.1:0-3503 GCA_964431115.1 uncultured Vampirovibrio sp. | reverse complement strand
GGTCTATTAATGGAAAAAGAATTAAGATGTTTATCACAAGCCCTTGATAATCCTGTAAGACCATTCACAGCAGTTGTTGGCGGAGCTAAAGTTTCTTCTAAAATAGGTGTTTTAGAAAACCTTATCGATAAAGTTGATAATCTAATCATCGGTGGCGGTATGGCTTATACTTTCGTTAAAGCTAACGGGGGTAAAATCGGTAACTCAATTTGCGAAGACGACCAAATCGAAGTTGCAAAAGCTATCGAAGCAAAAGCTGCTGCTAAAGGTGTTAAATTAGTTATGGCTACAGACGTTTTAGCAACTGATGACTTCTCCGGAAACGGTACTAACAAATTCGTTGCAATCAACGAAATTCCTGACGGTTTCGAAGGTGTTGATGCCGGTATGGATTCAAGAAAAGCGTTTGCTGAAGTTCTTAAATCTTCTAAAACAATCTTGATGAACGGACCTGTTGGCGCATTCGAAAACCCAGCATTTGCTGAAGGTACAAAAGCTGTGTTGGAAGCTATTGTTGAAGCAACTGCAAACGGTGCTGTTTCAGTTATCGGTGGTGGTGACTCGGTTTCTGCCGCTAAGAAATTCTGCAAAGCTGAAGATTTCACTCACGTTTCAACAGGTGGTGGTGCTTCTCTTGAATTTATCGAAGGTAAAGTACTTCCGGGTGTTGCAGCATTAGATGATAAGTAAGAAAAACTTTCTTATACAAATTATAAGGGGCGATGATTTTAAAATCATCGCCCCTTATATTATGTTAAATTTTACGCTAAATGAGCATTTTTAGGGACAACTGTTACTCCGCCTTCTGAAACATAAAAACCACGAGCAATATCTTCTTCTCTGTTCACACCGATTTTTGTATATGGCGGAATGTCAACATTTTTATCAATAATTGCTTTTCTTATTTCTGCATAACGACCGACGTTAACATTTTCCATTAAAATACTGTCTGAAACTTGTGCGTAACTGTTGATTCTTACTTTCGGCGATAGAACACAACGTGAAAGCATACCACCTGATACGATACAACCTTCTGACACCATAGAGTTTGTTGCCATACCTACACGATCTCCTTCTTGCCAAATAAATTTAGCAGGAGGATAGTTGTAATTGAAGGTTCTTAACGGCCAATCTTTAGAATACAAATTTAATTCAGGTTCGTACTCTAACAAGTCCATGTTTGCTTGCCAATAAGCATCAATACAACCCACATCTCTCCAGTAGCCTTCTTCTTTTTTAGTCATACCCGGAAAATAGTTTTCAGCGAAGTTGTATATATAAATTCTCTTACCTTGATTAAGCAACATTGGAATAACATTTTTACCAAAATCATGATGAGAATCTTCGATTTTAGCATCTTGCTCTACAGCTTCTAAGAGAATTTGTTTGTTAAAAATATAATTTCCCATAGATGCTAAACACATTTTTGGGTTATTTGGTATAGATTTTGGCGGAGTTTGCGGTTTTTCAACAAAGCCTGTTAGTCTCCAGTTCTCATCGACTTCTATGATGCCGAATTCGTGGGCTTCTTCAATTGGAATTGGAATTGCAGAAATTGTTAAATCAGAGCAATTTGTTTTATGGAATTTCATCATTTGCCCGACATCCATTTTGTAAATATGATCACCACCAAATACACAAACATAGTCGGGGTCTTCGTCATTTATATGAAAGATATTTTGATAAATAGCATCCGCTGTGCCTTTATACCAACTTCCGCCGGTTCTCATTTGCGCCGGCGCTAAATCAACATATTGATTAAGGAACGGCGATAGTGTCCAACCTCTTGTAATATGTTTATTTAATGAGTCTGATTTATATTGTGTTAAAACTTTGATTTTAAAGAAACCTGAGTTTATAAAATTATTGATTACAAAGTCAATAATTCTGTATCTCCCCCCAAACGGAACTGCAGGTTTTGCACGGTCCTGAGTAAGCGGAAACAGCCTTTTCCCCTCGCCACCTGCAAGAATCATAACTAATGCATCATCAATAGACATATAAACCCTCCTAAATCCTTTTTATTATTCTAACAGATTTTATAAACTTGTGCACTCCTTCCAGAGGATGAATACTTTTTTTTTCAGGATATAATTTTATTATGAGTAGAATTAGGAAGCTTTATTATTTTGATAAAAAGAACACACAAGAAATGATATCATTTCTTAATAATTCTGCTAATGATACATATATTAACAGAATTATGTTTAACCCCTTTTTACCATTACACCATTTACTGCCATTAAGATTCAAATTTTTACCGGAATCATTTGTATTAAAAGACGGAAAAGATATAAAGGGACTTATCACTGTTGCTCCTACAAGATGCCGTTATAAAAAAATGGAAATACAAAAATTGTTTTTTGAAGAGAATTCTTTATCAGATGCAACGGATTTAGTACAATTTGTCGTTTCTAAATATAAAGCAATGGGTTCACCTTCAATAATGGTAAAGGTTGATGACTACTTACCGGATCTTTTAACAATGCTTGTGTCAAAGTGCGGTTTCAGCCAAATTTCGTACGAAAAACTATGGAGAATAAACTCTTTTCCTACTGAAGATTTTGATAAAAGAGAATTTCGCTCGTTTAAAAATTCAGATTCAAAAGTTGTGGCAAATTTATATAATGACGCATTATTACCACATTTTAGACCTCTTTTAGGACGCGAAGTCAGAGAATTTAAAGAAAGCTTATTTAAAGGTTTATCTTACTACAATGAATATAAATACGTGATAGAAGATAAAAAAACTAAGGCAGTAATCGGTTGTATCTCAATACAGACAACTGATAATGAGAATTACGTTATAGATGTTATCCAAACCGGTTGGGTCAATCTGGATATAAATTCAATTATAAATTATGCAACTTATCAGATAAAAAAACGCAGAAAACGTTTTGGTCTTTTTGTTCGTTCAAAACGGTACACGACTTTGGGAGAAAGCTATGAAACCCAATTTGTGAAAAATGGATATGAGTGCGTTCAGAATCAAATAGTTTTAACAAATTCTTCTGCCAGAGTTCTTAAAGAACCCGCAGGTTCCGGAAAATACACAATACTTGCCGACTTTTTACCAACAAAACCTATTCCGACTCAATGTAAAGAATTGTAAAAGTTTTGTAAAAAAACCTAAAGTTTTTGAAAATTCTGCCGATAACATTAATACAAGAAATAAGGACAAGGGAAATGGCAGAAGCATTCAACTTAAATACATTCCTACAAACTTATAAGCAAACGACGTATGATCCTACTAAACAACATACGGCGGCTGAAGAGAATATGGAGCAAAAGCTTGTTCAACAAGCAGAAGCTGCAGTAAAGGAAAGTGGGCTTTTGACATTAACATTGTCTGAAAAAATGGCTGAAATGGGGCTTGGAGAAAGAGCTCTTCAACAATTTGCAGATACTGCAATGGGGCTTTTAACAGATGTTGTCAATCCTATCGGTGGGCAGTATTCCTACAGGTACATTCCATGATTGCAGCAGCTTGACAGGAATTTCAA
>CAYSIO010000184.1:0-3516 GCA_964431115.1 uncultured Vampirovibrio sp. | reverse complement strand
TCGATAATAACTCTGTCAATACCGGCTAAATCCTTTGTTATTTTAATGTTTTTAAAATCCTTTTCTAACATTTTTTTTACGTTTTCGGATTCATTAATTCCAAGCTCAAACATCAAATAGCCGTTTTCGTTAAGATATTTCGGCGCTTGCTCTATTATTTTTTGATATAAAGCTAAGCCGTTTTCTTCTGCAAAAAGTGCAAGTTCCGGCTCATGCTTAACTTCTTCTGAAAGTTCCGTGCCAAAAGGTATATAAGGAGGATTTGATACAATAATATCAAAAGTTTCTCCTTCTCTTATCTTTTTGAACAGGTCAGATTTTCTAAAAATAGCTCGATTATTAATTCCAAGCGCTGTCACGTTATCGAGCGCGATTCTCAAAGCATCTGAAGAAATATCTACTCCAAGTACTGTTGCTTGTGTGTTTTTTGCTATTGTACAAGCTATACAACCGGAACCCGTTCCAATATCTAAAACATCTTCAAAGCCTTCTTCTCTGATAATTTCAATAGCTTTGCTAACTAAAATTTCGGTTTCATCTCTCGGAATAAGTACATCCGGAGTTACTTTGAAATATTCTCCCATAAACCAAGCTTTACCAATTATGTGTTGAATAGGGACTCTTGTATTTGCTCTAATGTCAATTTTTTCTTTTAGAAGGGTAAGCTGTTCTTCGCTTGCCTCTTTGCCAAGTAGGATATCTTTTGGAGTTATGTTGCAAAAATGCTCAAGAAGCATTTCCACTTCCCGTTTTGCCTCATTTTCTTCAATTCCCGCATTAATCAATATCTTCGTTAAGGTCTGAATATTCATTTAAAATTCTTTCTATTTCATTTCTTAAATCAAGCTTCGATAAGCTTTCTACATCTTCTTTCTCTAATGAGTATCTCTTACACAGTTTATCATAATAATACAGTTGTTTTTTTGTAGGTTCTTCTTTAGACATTTTTACTTCTTGTAAGAACTTTCGTTTTTTCTTTTCAAACTCTTTTTGTTTTTCAATAAAAGGTCTTTGAGTCTCTTTGTAGTCGTAATACTTCTTGCATTCATTTATATAAGCTTCTGTATCCCTTAAAAATTTATCATTATCAATAAAATCAACCAGAAAAGGAAATCTGGATGAATTCAGCTCCAAATAATATTTTTCATCCTCAAGAAACTTGTCCAGAATTTCTGAACAAGTCAAATTCAAGTTTTGTTTCACTAATGCTCTTATATAGTTGCATATACCGCTTTTTTGAGTTTTGTCAAAATCAAGATATATGCGAGATTTTATTTGGTACATTTATCACCATTTTAGCAAATCTTCGACCGTAAATCGTTTTTTCTGCTGTTCCTGTAAATTCCTAAAATTCAGCAATTTTTGATATATAGGATTGCTATGATAATTTTTGCCTATATCCTGTTCGGGCTCTTTTAGTTTCCCAATGTCAGAATTTGTAATGACAGTAAGTCTACTTTGCTTTTCTGTAGTCATAGAAAATGCCTCTCTTATAGTTAAATATCTCTTATGTATATATAAAGTATTTAACTTCTGGAAAATTGCCTTTTTTGACTCGGTTTATTAAGAATTGTAACAAAATATTTAAGTTTTTTCAAATTTGTAAATATTTCGAAACATTTGGATTACATAGAAAACAAAAATTTTTGCTTGTGTTACACTGGTATATATGCCCTTTTCAGGGATTTGGAAGGAAAAAGATATGGATATATTCTCAATATTTACTTTATGTGGCGGTTTAGCATTTTTCTTATATGGTATAACCATTATGTCGTCCGGCTTGGAAAAGATTGCTGGTGGAAGATTAGAACGCATTTTAAGACAGATGACCGCTAATCCAATTAAGGCTTTGATATTTGGCGCGGGTGTAACAGCTGCGGTTCAATCCTCTTCGGCTGTGACAGTAATGCTTGTAGGACTTGTAAACTCTGGAATAATGAAACTTTCTCAAGCGATTGGTGTTATTATGGGTTCAAATGTCGGAACTACAATAACAGCTTGGATATTGAGTTTATCCGGAATTCAGAGTACAAATTTCTTTATAAGATTATTAAAACCGGAATCATTTTCACCGTTAATGGCTTTAGCTGGTGTAATAATGATGATGGTTGCAAAAAGTAGCAAGCGTAAGAATGTTGGAACTATTCTTGTAGGTTTTGCGATATTAATGTTTGGCATGGAAGTTATGAGTAAATCTATGTCTCCGTTGGCGGGAATGCCTGAATTCCAGCAAACACTATTGATGTTTAACAACCCTATTTTTGGAGTATTTATAGGTGCTATTGTTACCGCAATTATACAGAGCTCAGCAGCTTCAATCGGTATTTTACAAGCTCTATCAATGGTTGGAGGGATGACCTATGGTATGGCTATTCCTATAATTATGGGACAAAATATTGGTACTTGTATTTCTGCTGTACTTTCTTGTCTTAGTGGAGTTAGTACTGCTGCCAAAAGAGTTGCAGCTGTACATGTAGTTTTCAACGTAATAGGCACAATAATTCTTTTATCAGGATATTGGGCAGTATATTCTGTTACGAAATTTGCGTTACATACTACGGATATTTCTCCGTTTGGTATTGCGATCGTACATTCAATATTTAATATTGCTGCAACAGCTATTTTATTCCCATTTGTTAAGTTGCTAGAAAGAATTGCTATTGTAGCCGTTCCTGATAGAAAAGTAAAAGGTGATACAGTTATTTTAGATGATAGATTGCTTCTTGCTCCGTCTTTTGCGATAGCAGAATGTTACCGTCAATCTGTAAAAATGGCGGAAATGGTTGAATTCAACTTTATAAACTCTACAAAAATGCTTAAGAGCTATCATAAGAAAAAAGCTGAGCAAATCAGTGCAAACGAAGTTAAGATTGATATGTACGAAGATAAGCTTAATTCATTTATGATTAAACTATCAGCTAAAGAAATGACAGAAGAAGATAATGCTCGTATTTCTCAATTAATGCTTACTATTGGGGATTATGAGAGAATGGGAGACCACGCTACTTATATTCTTAAGATTGCTGAAACTCTTAAAAATAGTGAAAGGAAGTTGTCTTCGCAAGCTGTTGAAGAGTTGAAAGTTATTGTACATGCTGTGACAGAAATCTTTAATATGGCATTTGAAGCTTATAAAACTGATAACGTAAAACTTGCTCAAGAGGTCGAACCTTTAGAAGCAGTTATTAAAAAACTGATAAGAAAAGTTAAGAATGTTCATATTCAGCGCTTAAAAGACGGGCTTTGCACTCCGGATGTGAGCTTTTTATTTTCAGATTTATTGAATGATTTAAGAAGAATCGCTGCTCACTGTGGAAATATCGCAACAAGCGTTATTCAGCTACAAGATAGTACAATTGATAAGCACGAATATAATCACCGTAATAAGGACGAAGATGAGTTATTTGTTAGCAATTACGAAAACTTTAAATCTCGTTATTCTGTATCAAAGAAAAAGCAAGAAGAAAAAGTATAGAAAAAAGCTCGGTTTTAACCGAGTTTTTTTATAATTTAATT
>CAYSIO010000183.1:0-3521 GCA_964431115.1 uncultured Vampirovibrio sp. | reverse complement strand
GTGCAAAACTTTGCGGAATGGAAAATGAAGATATTCTGGAAGGAATTAAATCTTTCAGAGCTCCGGAACATAGATTAGAAAAAGTAAGAGAATTTAACGGAATAACTTTTTATAACGACTCTAAAGCCACAAATCCGGAGGCATCAATTGTTGCTATTAATTCTTTCAATAATGCAGACGTTGCTCTTATTCTTGGCGGACGTGATAAAAATACTGATTTAACAGAGATGTGTGAATCTATAAAAAAACATATCAAAACAGTTCTTTTGATTGGCGAAGCAACTGAAAGATTTGAAGAAAATCTGAAAAAAAACGGATTTGATAATATAATAAGAGAAGAAACTTTGGAGAGTTCAATTGATAAAGCAATTAGCTTAAAACCTGATGTTGTTCTCTTATCGCCTGCTTGTGCAAGTTTCGATATGTTCAAAAGCTACGAACACAGAGGAGAAGTTTTTAAAGAATATGTCTTATCAAAATAGTATTCCTGAACAAAACTTAAGCACTCAAAATATGCAATCAGATAGACCATTGTTGATTGCAGTGATTTTTCTTGTCGTAATCGGGCTTATGGCAATATTTTCAGCAAGTGCTCCAAAATGTATTGAAATGGGTGTAAACCCTGCAAGGTTTTTAGTACAACAAATTATAGGTGCTGCTATTGGTTTTGTAGGTCTCAAATTTTTATCAAATTTTCATTATAAAAAGCTTATGACATACACTCTTCCGTTTGCAGCTTTTGTTATTATAATGCTGTTTTTGGTAAAAGTTGCAGGTGTTACGGTAAACGGTGCTCAAAGATGGATTAATATAGGACCTATGAGCTTGCAACCTTCTGAGTTTGCAAAGCCTGCTGTTGTGCTTTTGCTTGCGGGAGTTTTTTATAGAAATGCAGATGTTTTTGACAATAACAAAATCGTTACAGCATTCATCCCTATTCTTATAATGATGGGATTAATCTATATGCAACCAAACTTAAGTATGTTGCTTTTACTTTTGTTCACTTCCGTTGCTATATTCTTGTGTGCAGGTGGTTCTTTAAAACTTTTAATTAGTGGAGCCGTATGCGTTATACCGCTTTTTATAATGAAAGGTTTGAAAGGTTATCAATCTTCGAGAATTACAACTTGGCTTAATCCTGAGGCTGACCCTCTTGGGGCAGGTTATAATGTTATTCAATCTCTTGTAGCTTTTGCGACAGGTGGTTTTTATGGGGTTGGTTATGGTAGTTCAAAACAAAAACTTGCTTGGCTTCCTGAATCGCACACGGACTTTATTTATGCCGTAATAGGTGAAGAACACGGATTTATTGGTTGTTTATTAATTATTTGCTTATTCTGGACAATTTTGCAAAGAGGATTCTTAATTGCTTCTAAATGTCAGGATATGTATGGAAAATTACTTGCGCTTGGACTTACATTCTCAATATGTTTTCAAGGATTCTTGAATATGTGGGTTGCGAGCTCTTTTGTGCCTGCAACAGGTGTTCCGATGCCATTTATTAGTTACGGCGGTTCTTCTATTATGGTATCATTGTGGATGGTTGGAATTTTATTAAATATATCAAAAGATAACGTGAAAAGAATAAGGAATTACACTAATGTCAGAAACATACAATAGAGTCTATTTCGTTACAGGTGGCGGAACGGGCGGACATATTTACCCTGCAATGGCTGTAGCTGATGCTTTAAGCGAAGAAGCAAAGGTTTACTATGTCGGTAATAAAAGAAATATGGAGCACGAACTGGCTACAAAAAAAGGTTATAAATTCCTTCATGTCGGTGTTTCAGGCATGCCTAGAAAACTTAATCCAAAGTTCTTTTATTGGGGAATAAGACTTGTTCGTGCAATTCTTTATTCAATAAGATATATCAAAAAATACAAGCCAAATGCAGTTTTTGCGACAGGTGGTTATGTATCAGCGCCTATGGTTTTTGCTTGTATAATTACAAAAACTCCATATATGATGCATGATTGTGACGCTATGCCCGGACTTGTTACAAGAAGGCTTTGTAAAAGAGCTAAATATGTTTCTTTAGCTTTTGAAAAAGCAAAAAGATTTATCCCAAACAAGCATGCTTTTGTAACGGGAAATCCTATCAGGCACGAATTTGAGACCTTATCTAAAGAAACAGCACGTGAAAATCTTGGGCTTGCTGATAAATTAACCTTAACTGTTATGGGCGGTTCACAAGGTGCTAAGTCTATCAACAATACTGCAGTTGAGATAATAAAAGAATTGATACAAGATAAAGGTTTGCAGGTTATATTCCAAACAGGCAAAAAGAATTATGATGAAATAATTGAAAAATTAAAACTTGTATATCCTGCTTGGGAACAAGAGGGAAGCTTGATTGTTCAGCCATATTTTATGGACATGATTTCTGTCTTAAAATCGTCAGATATTGTTATATCCAGAGCAGGTTCTCTAAGCCTTTCTGAAATTTGTGCATCAGGCGCAGCTCCTATTTTGGTTCCTTTCCCGTATGCAGCAGCAAATCATCAGAGAATAAATGCAAAATACCTTGTAGAAATGGGAGCTTGTGTTTATATGGAAGATAGAGATTTAGAGCCAAATAAATTAAGAGATGTGATTAATTTAATAATAGATAATCCGGTAAAAATGAATTATTTAAAACAGAATTCGTCTTATTTAGCTAAATTCGATGCAACGGAAAGAATAGTCAAAGCTCTTAAAACATTATAATTGAAAAAGGTGTTTACTTTTAATAAACACCTTTTTTAAATCTATGCCAGATAATTTAATTTTTGACCGAGTGCGCCATTTTGCTCATTGTTACCCTGCGTTTCAATTTTCTTTTCTTCTGCTTTTGCTTTCATCGCTATTTGGGGAGTCTTTTTATCCCAATAATCAAATCTTTCTTTAAGCTTTTTTGCTTCTGCAGGTGAACTTGGTTCTGTGTTAGTGAGCTTATATTTGGCATCAACAAGTTGTCGATAAGCATTAAAATACTCTTGAGAATACTTGTTCTCAGGAGAAAAATTAAAGCTTTGCACTTGGTTTACGCTAAAATAAGACATAAATCTCCTTTCCAATAATATAAAAACATTTTTTGCAGAAAACTTGTGAGGTTTCTTTATTTTTGTAACATTTTTTTACAATTAATTCTGCGTTAAAAACTTTGTTAGCGTAAAAACTCCGACATAACGGTCTAGTTGAAATTTATAATTTCAATCATATCGTTATCAGATATTGTAGACAATTTTATTGTTTTTATTTTGATAATATTTAATAAAATTTCCAAAGAACCAAGATTTGCAACATCTGAATTATATTTACAGTAATCAATCGCAATTTTAAGTAATTCTTCAATTTCTTGAATCAATCCAATATTTTTTATTGAAGATTGTAATAAATTATTTTTTAATTGTTTTATTTTCATATATTCAAACCTTTTTATATTAGACTCCTTTATTAAAACTGTTTAATATAAATCTACTTATAAGATTAATTGTCAACACTATTGTTGATAATATTAGTTCAAATCAACATATTTGTC
>CAYSIO010000182.1:0-3524 GCA_964431115.1 uncultured Vampirovibrio sp. | reverse complement strand
ACGCTCAAGAAAAAGTGGATAATCATGATGCGGACGCATATGTATCACGAGTCTCCGCGGATGATATGTATGCCTCAATGAACGCATCTGCTAATAATTACAGAACAATGCTAGCTTTAAATAACAGATTAACGATGGTTTGTTACGGAGTTGTTTCAAAATCCGCTAAATATCAACACTTGGAAGTAGTATAGAGGAGCAAATAAATGATTAAAGATTTTACAGAAGAAAAAGAATTGACAATCGAAACTTTAGATTCATACATTAATAAAGATAACAATTATACTATTTCACACCGAGCGTTATTCACAGGATTCCAACAACGTTCAAAAGTTGAATTTTTAAGATTCTTTATTGTATAATCCCTATATGGCTGTATATTTTTACTATGGGGACGAAGATTTTAATATTGAGCTACAGATTGAAAACATGAAATCTAAGCTTAATCCTGATTTTATTGCAATGAATTTTCAAACTCTTGATAACCCCGAGTATCCGGAATTAATTACGGCACTTAGAACACCTCCGATGATGTTTGGTGACATGCTCATTGTAATTGATGCCGAGAAGTATTTCTTATCCCAAAAGAACTTTTTTGAAGATGCTGAACTTGAAGATATTGAAGATGCTTTAAAAAATAATCCTGAAAGTTTGAATGTAGTATTTGTAGTGAGATTGCCACGAGACGAGGGTAAAAAGATTGATAGCAGAAGGAAGCTATACAAAATTTTAAGCAAATATAACGCAAAAGAATTTCCTGCTTTCAAAACATATAAAACTGCAGAAATTTCAGCTTGGATAAAAAATCACGCTAAAAAGAATAAAGATTTAACACTAAAAGATGATGCTACTGAACTTTTAATTGAACAAATAGGAAACAACTTAAGACAATTTGACGGAGAACTGGATAAGCTTAAGCTAATGGCATATCCGGAAAAAACAGTTACTCGTAAAATGGTCGATGAGATTGCAATATCAAATCAAGACTTGTTTAACATTGCAGAACTTATAATGAAAAATCAAAAAGACAAAGCTCTCTTGGAGTTCCAAAAACTTACAGATAAAAAACATCCACTGGAAATTTTAGCTGCAATACAGACAATGCTGAGGAAATGGATTATTCTTAAAACAAAATCTTTAACTTTGCCTCCTTCAGAATTAGCTAAACTTACAGGAATGCATGAATTCGTAGTTAAACAAACAATTACAAAATTGAAAAACACTTCTGCAGCAGATTTAGTAACTTTAAAACAAAATCTTTTCGAAGTTGAATGCAAGATAAAGTCAGCAGAAGCGCTAGATATAATTTCGGAGGTAGAAATTGCTCTTATCAGATAAATATCCGTTTTTAACAAACTATTTCACAGAGCTACTTAACTCTGATTCTAAGCCTTTGCCACAATCTATTTTATTTTATGGCTCAGATTTAGATTCTCAATATACTTTAGCCAAAGAAATTGCAAGATTATTAAACTGTCAAAATGATAAATCAGATAATTGTGAATGTCTTAATTGCAAATGGATTAGAGAAGATTCTCATCCTGCAGTTATGACAATTTCCAGAGTTGACAATAAGCCTGAAGACGATGACTCTAAAACTGTTATTTCAATTAAACAGTCTTCATTTATCAAAGAAACACTAATAAATGCGTCCGAATTTCACAGAGTTTTTATTTTTTGTGACAGAGATGATGAAGGTAATATTGCCGGTTTGAATCAGGTTAATTTTCAAGCTGAAACGGCAAACTCATTATTGAAAATAATAGAAGAACCTCAGTCTGGGGTCACATTTATATTTTTAACTCGTTATATTGATGATTTACTATCAACAATAATTTCTCGTTCTCAATGCTTCTTTGTCCCTTCTGGCGAAAACACTAGCTTTGACTATTCAAACATTAATGGCATTTTCGATAATTACTGGGAATATGAACGAAAAGATGTTTTTGATATTTCACAGAAATTACAGGATTTATCCAAAGAGATACCTGTACTTAACATTTTAGAATGTATACAAAATTATATCTTGTTCGTGCTTAAATCTAATCCTAAGCAAATTGAGTTAATTAAACACATAGAAATTATAGAACAAGCTAAAAAACAAGCAAAATTGGGCATTCGACCTGTTAACATATTTGATGATTTATGTTTGAAGTTGATTAAATAATTAACCTCTGGAGAGTGAAATACTTGTAATTCCGACATTTCTTGCACTGTCCATTACACGAACAATAGCACCGTGCTCAGAGTTATCATCCGCTTCAATCAAAAGCCCATCCGGATAGTCTTTAGCATGTTTTGAAAAGAATTTTTCCAAATCTGTAGCTTCTATATTCTGTTCTCCCCAGAGAAATTTATTATCAGAAGTTACTACAACATTCATTATTTTTGTTTCTGATTTAATCTGCTCAGCATTAACAACTTCAGGCACAGCAAGATTCAAGCCTTGTTGATCAAGCATTGGAGCGATTACCATCATAATAATAAGCAAAACTAAAAATATATCCGTAAGCGGTGTTATATTAATTTCATTAAAACTATCTCTCATTAATTACTCCAATTCTCATACTGATTCTCTTGCGGAATAGGTGTTGTCGCTCCTTCAAGCGTATTATTAGATGTATAATTTTGTGTTGTTGCCTTAGAAGCTTCTTCTAATTTTTTTTGGTCTTTTTTATTCAAAGGCTCACCAGCGACAATAAGTTTTTTATAATGAGCATCTTGTGCCGCATCCATAATGGTCATAATAACTGAACTTTTAACTTTCTCATCAGCTTTAACAACTACTTCAGCCAATTTTTCATCTGGATTCTTAACTGCTTCTAAATCTGCTACAAGAGTTTCTACAGAAGAACGCTTAGAATCAACGTAAATAGTTCCGTCTTTTGTCACTGACACAACAACCTTACCTTGTTCAATAGCCACACCGCTATTGACTTCCGGTATTGTAATCGTATTGTCAACAGACTGGAATGTTGGCGCAACAACCATCATGATAATCAGCAACACCAAGAAAATATCAGTCAGCGGCGTGATATTTATCTCTGTAAATAAAGCTTTTTTTCCTGTCTTTATCCCCATCTTTTATATCCTTTGGGCGGCGTACATTTTGTATTCTCTACCGGTTTATCTTAGAGTCCGTCCGTACGCCTTTTGAACGGACTACCCGCAAGTTTACTAATTTCGATTATATCCTTTGGGCGGCGTACATTTCGTATTTTCTACCGGTTTTTATTACAGTCCGTCCGTACGCCTTTTGAACGGACTACCTCTACAAAGCTACGGAAGATTTTGATTGCAAGCTTGCATCTTCTTCAGAATCAGCAAAGCTCAAGAACAACAACTTAATTAATTGGAAGTCATCTTCAAATCTTCTTACCGTAGATTGGAAAGAGTTATAACAAACTACAGCAACAATAGCAACACCTAGACCGAAAGCAGTAGCAATCAAAGCTGAACCGATACCCATCGCTACAGCTGCAGACTGGTTACCTTGAGATGCCAAATCTTGGAATGTATAAAGA
>CAYSIO010000181.1:0-3535 GCA_964431115.1 uncultured Vampirovibrio sp. | reverse complement strand
AATAAAAACGCAGAAGAAAACTTAAAAGCACTTCAAAAATATTCAACAGATTTAACAGAACGTGCCAGAAAGGGCAAATTGGATCCTGTAATAGGGCGTGATGAAGAAGTTCGTCGCATAATCCAAGTTCTTAATAGAAGAACAAAAAATAACCCTGTTTTAATTGGTGAGCCCGGTGTCGGTAAAACCGCTATTGTTGAAGGTTTGGCACAAAGAATTATTCGTGGCGATGTACCGGAAAGCTTAAAAGAAGTAACTCTCATTTCTCTAGATTTAGGCGCATTAGTTGCAGGTGCAAAATTCAGAGGTGAGTTCGAAGAGCGCTTAAAAGCTGTTTTAAAGGAAGTTGAAGAATCAAACGGTGAAATTGTTATGTTCATCGACGAACTTCATACCGTTGTTGGCGCCGGTTCAACAGAAGGCTCAATGGATGCCGGCAATCTTCTTAAACCGATGCTTGCAAGAGGCGAATTGAGAACAATCGGAGCTACAACAATAAATGAATATCGCAAATATATTGAAAAAGACCCTGCTTTAGAAAGACGTTTTCAGCCTGTTTTAGTTGATGAACCATCTGTAGAAGATACTATTTCAATTCTTCGTGGTCTAAAAGAAAAATACGAAGTTCATCACGGAATCAGAATCTTGGATTCAGCTCTGATTCAAGCTGCAAAACTTTCTGATAGATATATTACAGATAGATTTTTACCGGACAAAGCTATTGATCTTATTGACGAGGCTGCATCAGCTTTGAGAATCGAAATCGACAGCATGCCGGAAGAAATCGACACTATGTTTCGCCAAAAGATTCAATTAGAGGTTGAAAGAGAAGCGTTAAAGAAAGAAACAACTCCTGAATGTTTGGCAAAAATCGAAAAATTGACAACTGAAATAAATTCTCTTGATGAAAAGATTACAGCTCTTAAAACTCAATGGGAGTTAGAAAAGAATACCATTTCAGGCGAAGCCGGTATTAAAGAACAAATTGATAAAGTAAAAGTGCAAATCGCAGAAGCCGAACGTAATACAGATTTACAACTTGCAGCCGAGCTTAAATACGGCAAATTAATGGAGCTTGAAAAGAAACTTGAAGCTGTGCAAGGCAAAGAGAAATCAGAAAATCAGCTTCTTAAAGAAGAAATTGATGGCGATGATATTGCAAATATCGTAAGTAAATGGACAGGTATTCCTGTTACAAAACTTGTAGAGTCTGAAATGCAAAAATTATTAAGTATGGAAGACGTTCTACACAAACGCTTAATCGGTCAAGATGAAGCTGTAGAAACAGTTTCTGACGCAATTCGTAGAGCTCGTTCCGGTTTGAAAGATCCAAAACGCCCTATTGGTACTTTTATTTTCTTAGGACCAACCGGCGTCGGTAAAACAGAATTAGCTAAGACGTTGGCTGAATTTTTATTCAATGACGAAGATGCAATTGTAAGAATTGATATGTCAGAATACATGGAAAAACATAACGTTTCACGTCTTGTGGGAGCTCCTCCGGGATATGTAGGTTATGAAGAAGGAGGACAATTGACTGAAGCAGTAAGACGCAAACCTTATTCTGTAGTGCTTTTTGATGAAATCGAAAAAGCTCATCCGGATGTGTTTAATATTATGCTTCAAATTTTTGATGACGGCAGACTAACGGATTCTAAAGGCAGAACAATTGATTTCAAAAATACTGTTATCATTATGACAAGTAATATCGGCTCTGAAATCATCTTAGAAGATTCTTTGAATGCGGCTTTAAACGGTTCTAATTTTGATGAAACAAAAGAAAAAGTTAATGCAATTATGAGAGAAAGATTCAAACCTGAATTTTTAAACCGTGTTGATGAAACTATTTTCTTCAAAGCTTTAACTCTTCAGCAATTATCTTCTATTGTTGATATCCAGATGGATAATTTACGTAATTTATTAAAAGAGCACAATATTAGCTTTGAAATAACTGAAGACGCAAAAGAATTTCTTGCTACAAGAGGATTTAATCCTGTTTACGGTGCAAGACCGCTTAAACGTGTAATTCGTCAAATGGTAGAAAACCCTCTTTCAAAAGAAATTCTTGCTCAAAAATTTGTAGATGGAGATTGTATCAAAATCGATATTGCTGATGATGAACTAACATTTTTTAAACGCTAAACGACATTAAAACGATAGATGTTAATACTAAGACAATAATTACAAAAGCAAAAATGAGCTTTACTGCAGGATGAATTCCCGAAACGGCTTCATCCTCAAGCTCTAATTGTTTCAGAACGCTTTTTGAGAAATCGCATTTTACTTCTGTTTTGGTTTTTTTTAATGAGTCGTTCATAAGTTTTCGAATGTTGTAGTTTGACTCTAAATCTTCTCGTGCTCTGGTGTTGTTGATTGCGAATTTTTTTATCTTAAGGTTTTCATCATTCGTCAGCTCGTTATCAATATATGCTGAAAGATTGTTCTTAAATAATCTATATTGTTGCGAAGTTACTTGAGTACTGTATTTTTCTTCTTTTTTACTTTCAGAAGAATCCTCTTTAATGTTGAAATTGTTTTTTAATTCAGAAAGCATGCTTTTTATGATGTCATATTTAGCTCTGCAGGTAACACAATTTTTCATATGCTCTTCTACCTGCGCTTTTAATGTTGCGCTCAAATCACCATCAATATAAAACGAGATTAATACATCCATTTGTGCACAAGTTAGTTTCATTAGTATCTCCTTATAAAAATCCTTTTAATTCATTTTGTAGTTTAAACCTTGCTCTTGAAATTCTTGATTTAACTGTTCCTAAAGCTGTATTTGTGATTTTTGCAATATCTGCATAGCTTAGTCCTTCGAATTCTCTTAACACTAAAGAAATCCTAAGCTCTTTAGGTAGAGTCAGTAAGGCAGATTTGATAAGCTTTTCAACTTCTGTAAACAAACATTTTTCACCGGGTTCACACCCTAGCTTATCTTTTATCTCATTAAACTCATCTTCCGGCAAAATAATAAATTTATTCGGGTTCTTACGCAAATGATCGTAGTATAAGTTTGTAACGATTTGATTAAGCCAAGTTTTAAAAGTTTTAGGATTTTTTAACTGAGACAAGGATTTTGCCATTTTTAATAATGCTTCTTGCGTCAGATCCGAGACTTCTTCTTTTCTGTTTGTAAGATGAGAAAACATTGCATATACATCTTTTTGAACACGTTTTATAAGCTCTTCCAGAGCTTTAATATCTCCACCCTGTGCGAGTAAAACAAGAGAAGTTATGTCGCCTTTTTTGTAGTTTGATTTCGGCATAATGTATTGTTATAACAAAAGGATAAAGAGAAAAATTGAACAGTTGGATATAATTATTTTTAAACTGTGATTGAGGGGGGGGCAAGGGGGCGGAGTGATTGAGGAGGTTTACAACAGTGACCAAGAGCACAGTGATCAAGTGATCAAGAATTCTCGTCATACCGTGTTTGACACGGTATCGCATAAGCTTGGCACAACATCGACAAAAGTGCCACGTCGTCCTGAGTGCAACGAAGGACCCAGTAAAAAGCAGGTAGTAATTA
>CAYSIO010000180.1:0-3542 GCA_964431115.1 uncultured Vampirovibrio sp. | reverse complement strand
AAAAAGAGAATACTAAGAATTATTTAAGTTCAGGAGCAGCCATGTTTTTAAAACCGGATTATAACCTAAAAAATGTGTATGAAATTAATTTTGAAGAATTAAAACAACAAGGCATTAAATGTTTGATGTTTGATTTAGACAGTACGGTTATGGTTTCAAAATCCGGTAGATTCACTAAGACAACTTTGGATTGGTTTCAGTCTTTTATAAATGAATTTGAAGTTGCAATTATTTCTAATAATAAGAATGAACAATATATAGAAAAAGCTTGTCAATTAGCCCCTTGCAAGGTAATAGGTTGGGCAAATAAACCAAATCCGAAAGTAATGGGTGAGTATTTGGATTCTGTTAATATTAATCCTAAAAATGCAGTTATGATTGGTGATAGACCACTTACAGATATACTTGCAGGCAAGCTTTTAGGATGTAAAACCATACTTGTCGGCTCAATTAATCCAACAGAAAATCTGCCAACAAAAATTGTACGAGCATTAGAAAGAAGCACAATCAGAAAATAACTATTGATTTTTTATTTTGTATTGAATATTATTAATTTACTAGTCAAGATATGTGTAGGTGTATATAAGTATGAAAATCCCAGCAATAAGTTATAATAATTTTTTTCTGAATCGTAACAATTCAGGTTCTTTTGCTTACGCAAAAGAACCTATAAAGAATAATAACTCTTCTATTACTTTTCAAAAGAAAGTAAAAGTCTCTAAAACTCTTTCAACAAGACTCGGAAAATTAATGTCTGAAGTTAAACACGGCGATATCCTTACGGTTGGTAATAACATAAAGACCGTCCAAGAAGGTTTGTTAAAATCAGTTGCTTTATATACCGGCACTATTAAGAGGATTTTACATATTAATGCAGGTTTAAGTGTGCCAATGGCTTTTTCAATGGACGACTATGGTGAAATTTCTTGCTATAACTTAGGAGATAAGCCTTTTGCGATTGTCAAAGGCGATGATCATCCGGAAGAGCCAAATCGACATTTTGCCGTAGAACCGGAAGATGCATTTCCAATTGAAGAGGGTGATATTATTTTCAACGGAAATAATGAAATAAAAGTAGTTGATTGGTTAAATGATTTTGCTGCAAGTCAGGATGAGATAATTGAGTTTCCTGATCCGGAAAAAATCGCTTCTAAAATATATGATTACGAAGATATACAACTTGCAGAAATTGAAAAAAATAATAAAGCAGTGTTAAAACTGCTTCTAAAGGAGCAAGAAACCACAGATAAAAAAGACGCCACACTATCTTTTAAAGATGTTGGCGGACTTGATAAAGTTGTCGATAACCTTAAAAAAAGTGTCGTGTATCCTATAAAATTCCCTTTTGCGTATGAAAATGTCGCATTAAACAGAGGTATCTTGCTATACGGACCTCCGGGAACGGGCAAAACTCTATTGGCAGAAGCTCTTGCCGGAGAGTGTGATGCTCATTATACAAAAATTTGCGGTTCTGACTTAGAAACAAAATGGGTAGGTGAAACAGAAGCAAATTGGAGAAATCTTTTTCAAACAGCAAAAGAAAATCAACCTGCGATTATTTTTATCGACGAATTTGATTCTGTTGCAAAAAGCAGAGACGGAGCAAATAATTCTGAACACGGCTCAAAAGTTGTAAACCAAATCCTTGCCTTGATGAGTGATTTAGAAAAAGGTAAGGAAAATGTATTCGTTATTGCTGCAACTAACAAGCCTGCGCTATTTGATAATGCAATTATGCGTTCAGGAAGATTCGGCAAACAAATTGAAGTAACAGCTCCGGATAGAGAAGGTTTAGATGCCATATTTGCTATTCATACAAGAAATAAAAAACTGGATTCTAAATTGGATATAAAAAAACTTCTTGACGATTTTTATGCGAGAAAGACAACCGGTGCTGATATTAAACATATTGTAAATGAAGCTCACGTTAATTCTTGGTTGAGAACTGACGTATACAAAAAAATGGAAGAAGGCACCCTTAAACCGGCTGATATGACTGGTGTTGCAATAACCAGAGCTGATTTTGATATTGTCTTGAACCAGATGAGTGCACAGAAAGCAAAAACTGAGCATAGAAGAATTGGGTATTAAAAATAACTTTAGATTTGCTTGATTTTAGCCCTGTTCATGTTAGCATGTTGTCATAAGGAGAAATATAAATATGAAAAATTATGAATTATTAACGGTTTTTAAACCAAGTCTTGATTCAGAAGAATTAGACAAAGCTGTAGAAAAAATTACTGAAGAAATTAAATCTTACAAAGGTTCTGTTGAATCTCTAGATAAAATGGGACGTAAAAAATTAGCTTACGACGTTCAAGGATACAGAGACGGTTTCTTTGCAAACCTTATCGTTTCTCTTCCTGCAGAATCAATTGTTGAGTTCAAAAGAAATCTTAAATTAAATGACAATGTTTTAAGATTTATGTTTATGGAAGTTTCTAAAAAAGCTCAAACAGTATAGGGGTAAATATTTAATTTAAATATAGGCTCCAAGATTGAAGAAAAGGAAGAAAACATGGCATTAGCAAAAGCAGTTGTAACAGGTTCTGTATTCAGAGCTCCGGAGAAAAGATTTACTCAAAACAATGTTCCGGTATCATCATTTGTACTGAACATCGGAGAAAGAGAAGAAATGCTTTTAAGAGTTGTTGTAAGACGTACGGCTCTTGATGAAGTTGTTTCTGCTATTTCTAAAGATGACAGGATTTTGGTTGAGGGTAGACTACAAATTACAACAGTTAAAAGCGACACAGGTGCTGAAAGAAGAATTTTTGAAATTGATGCGAATACAATTGAGCTAATGGGTGCTGGAGCTCCTGTTACAACATCAGCTTCATCTTCTTCAAACTCAGATATCGTTAAATTCTCAAACGAAGAATTCGCGGATGAACTAATCGGTGAAGACGAAATCCCGTTTTAAAAAAAGTGACTGAGTGATTATGTGAATAAGTGATTAAGTTCATTAAATTCGCTATCGCTCATAAAATATTAAAAATATGAAAGTTTATATTGAGAATATTTTATAACGACTTATTCACTCAGTCACTTAATCACTTAATCACTAATAAAAGGCTAGAAAGGCAAATGGTAAAATGGCAAAAATCGAAAATGATAGAAAAAAACGTAAAACCTGCTCATTCTGTGCAGATCACGTTGAGTATATCGATTACAAAGATGCAGCAAAATTAAAAAGATACTTAACTGAAGCTGGAAAAATCATTCCTAGAAGAGTTACAGGAAACTGTGCGGAACACCAAAGAATGATTGCAAAAGCTATTAAAAGAGCTAGAGAAGCTGCAATTATCAATTATGTATTTGACTAATCAAATCGAGTCAGTATAAGTATTCGAAGAATGGCTCGTTTATGGGTCATTCTTCGTTTTCTGATTTCTCTAAAAGTGTTTTATTATTTTTAAGTAAAGGACAAAATTATGGACGGCAAAATCACAATCAGATCAGACAGAAAAGATGATTACACATTTCAGTACAAAGGTGAAGATGTAACATTAAAAGCAGGTAGTATTATCGGTATAGCAGAC